>JBMCSP010000096.1:0-3792 GCA_048624455.1 Nanobdellota archaeon | reverse complement strand
GGAAGAACTTGTTCCCTTTCTCATACTCATCCAGGACCCATTTCAGGTCACGGTGAGCAAAAAAGATATCTCTACGGAGCATATGATGGTCGCCAAGCCTCTTCTTCAGTTCAGGACCAAGACGTGAGACGCCGAATTCCTTGACAACCTTATCGTAGTCAATATTACCTTTGACCTCGTATGGTGTGAGCGTTGCCATGATGAGAACAAGCCGTTACAGGTATTTGAATGTTTCTATGCGAGGCTCTGCAACTACTCTTTATTATGGATAGGCGTGAGCGTCTGATCAGGATATTGCAGAAGGTATAATTTCGAATTGAGTCTGCAGGTTCTCAAGTAAAGGCAACTAATGCATACAGAAGCTTTCTCAGACTGTTCTTTTTTACTAGGGAAGAAAGTATCTTCAGGAAAGCCTATATCAGTTCCTCTTTTCTGAAGATTGGGCCGTAACTCTTTTGGAATCCTGCATGGAGGGAATGCACGAAGAAAGATATTTCCTACAAAGTTTTCACGCAAAGCAGCGTAGTGTCTCCCAATATCAATCATGTCAAGATTACCCAGGATAGAATCGTCCACACCAAAAGGTTGAATTCCATAGATGCAGATTATATTGTCAGGATTCCAACTCACAAGGTAGTCGAATAATTCTTTGACTGAGTGGTGATTAAATCGAGTGAGTACAGATTGGAGCGTTAGAACAATCCTAGTTCGCAATGTCTCAATATTGCGCAGTGCCCTATCCTGATAAGCAGTTATGTCTCGACCGTGTGTCTCGTTTGAGACTTTCGGGTCCACCGAATGAAAACTCATATTGATCGTCTGGAGACCTGCATCAAGAAGTTGGTAGAGGTATCTCTGATCAGAAAGATTAATCCCATTGGTCACGATGCTTATGCTCTTGAATCCAAGTTTTCGTGCATAGGCAATCGCTTCAGGCAGATAAGGATACGTAGTAGGTTCTCCTCCTTCAAAGTTGATGGCATCATATTTTTCTCTCAAGGTTGACAAAGTTCGCTTGACAGTTTCAAGAGGAGGAATATCATTCATATTACGCATCGCTATCGGCTTGCAGAAAGCACAATGAATATTGCAATTAGGCGTTGTAAAAAAAACAGCGGAAGATGACGCATCCTGCATTCTTCTGAATTCATCTTCAGGAGGAAAATATTTTCTCACGATCTTCTTTTGCTCTTCTGTCATCTTGCTTTCATAGGTGGACAATCGTTTCACGATTAAATCAACAATCGGCGTTGCCAGCAAAAGCAAGCTATCATCCTTTGGAAGGGAAATGCCGAAAAGCTCTGTTTCAGCATAGTGAGGCTTGTCGTAGCTAGGTTTAAGGAAAATAGTGAAATCCTTTTGAGCAGAAGAAAATGAAAACAAGACGTTCATGTACTCTTTCTTTATTCCCGTTAAAGAGATTCCAGAGTACGTCCTTTGCAGAAAATAACGGATGTCCTCAGACAGACGGGTCAGCAATGCGTCCATGCAAAAGCTATCTTCAGATTTTTTATAAACATTCCCTTAGAAAAGAAAAGGCAAAAACAGATGATGGCGGATGAGATCATTCCTTTCGCAGGAGTATCTTGATGACGTTCGCATACGCAGGACGGGCGATGAGGACACCGACAGTCACACCAAGGATAGTCGTCAATGCAAATCCTTTGAGAAGACCTGCTCCTGCTGCGAAGAGGAAGAGCATAGCAGCAGCTGTCGTCAGGTATGCAGTCATGATGACTGAAAATGCACTCTTGACACGCGAAGCCCATGATGTGTGCTCCTTCTCTCCTTTGAGTACGGAGTCTGTGAGGACGATAAGATGGTCGACACTCGTGCCGGCGACGATGATGATACCAGCGATCGCTGCAAGATCAAGATTCCATCGAAGGACTGCAGCAAAGCCAAGGATCATGATGACCTCAAAGAACATGGTCAGCGCCATAGGGAAGACGACTCTCACATCTCTATATCTTATGAAGATGACCACTGCGACAGTCAGCATCGCAAGCAGACCTACAAGAATAGCATTATCGATGAACTCAGCACCGAGCAGCGGTGAGACACTGTCTGTCTTGACGAAGTTGAGCTTGACAGGAAGGGAGCCGGTGATAAGTATCGTCTGGAGCTGATGCATGCTGTCAAGAGCATCGTTGACTGCAGCCTCCTGCGTCGTACCTGTGCCTGATCCAGAGATCGCGATGTCTGTACTTGCCTGGCCTTTCAGTTCAGCTCCTATCCTGAGAGAATCGACAAGATTGTCATCAAGGTAGAGATCGATATCTTCAGAAAGATACTGCTCATTGCCCTCATAGACGACCTGAAGATCGTCAGTGATCGCTGCCTGGCGCTCTGCAGCTTCGTTGGACAAGGTGATCGCAAACTGGAACTGGCAGACCCAGCCTCCTTCCTGCGTCCGTCCGCATCCTTGCTGGCTCAGGCCTGAACAGTCAGCTGTACGGCAGACGTGGCGGATGTCATCTCCACCGGTAAACGCAACCTCATCGCCGATACGCGCTTCGAAGCGTCCCTGTTCGCCTATGAGATTACGGACCTCTTCTTCGCTTGCGCCAGGGATCTCGACGATGACAAACTGGTTGCCTTCAAGGTCTGATGCCGAACGGACGGCCGTGTCACTGAGCCCGTAGACATTCAGGCGTTGCTTCAGGCTGTCGATGATGAGTGACATATCATCCTGGGAAACCTGCTCCTCAGGCTCAAGCATGACACGCACGCCGCCTTCGAGATCCAGACCAAGCCTGATGTTCGAGGCAGGAGCAGGATAAAGGACCATGCCCAGCTCTTCTGTCCCGATGACAGAACCGTCGATGACAGGAACCTCCTGTTCGACCTGTGTCGTGACATTCATTGTCTCGTTTGTCGATTGATTGATCGTCGTGTTGGTGACATTGACTAACTCAGTCGTATTGCCGATAACGGTCTGGTTGATGATGGGCTGAGCTGTCAATCGATATGGGAAGCGTGCATTTTCTGTCGCAACAGTCACTGTCGTATTCGGCTGTATCTGCGCAAATGTATCATAGTAATCCGGAAGTGTATGGACGGGCTGATCATTGATGCTGAGCAGGACATCCCTTCCACGTGGAAGCGTCCCTTCAGCAGGAGGCTCCATGCCTGCAAGATCCGCAGCGCTCTCAGGTATGATGTTCCTGATAGCAAGCCGGTCCTCGCTCGAGAATGATGGGCGGACTGCAAATATCGACAGAGCGACCATCACTAAGAGAACGATGACCCGTACATCCTTGAAGATCAGTTTAAGCTTTTCCATGATGATTACCCACGCTTCCTCTCCATGTATATGCGGAGGATTCCTGCGTTCTGTATCCATGTGCTGATAAGATCGACCAAGAGACCGATAAGGACAATGGTCATGATCTGGGTGAGCACCTCTGAATTTGAAAAGATGATGCCGACAGTCAGTGCGGCGATAGTAGTGAATGTCATGAGCATGCCTGTTCCCATCGCATCATAGATGTTTACCATGATGGCTTCCTTCTTGCCCCGGATAATCTTTGAAGTCAAAAGTATATCAGTATCGACTGAGTACCCGATCAGCATGAGGAATGCAGCAAGTCCCGCTGTCGAGATGCGCATGCCGATGATATTGACGATGGCCATGGTCACTACAAGATCAAAGATGGCAGAAAGGATCACTGCTGCTGACGGTACAAGCGTCTTGAACGAGAAAAAGACCACGATGCCCATGAAGACAAATGCAAAGACGAGCGCTATAAGCGACTGCCTGAAAAAACGCTCCCCTAATGTGCTTCCTGT
>JBMCSP010000095.1:0-3819 GCA_048624455.1 Nanobdellota archaeon | reverse complement strand
CTCTTTCTCATCGAGCTCCTTCTTTCGCTTCTCGAAACTCTTCTCAAGAGTATCGACCCGCCTCTCATTGGAGGAGAGATCTTTCTCCCTCTCAGAAAGCTCGAGCAGTTGCTTGGATACTTTCGTATCCTTCTTTGTCAGCTCTGCCTGCGTCTTTGCGACCTGCCGTTTCTCTGCGGTGAGCTCTTTTTTGAGCTTGCCGACCTCGCCGCTCTTACCTGCTATCTCTGATTCCAATGAACGTAATTCTTTCTGCTTTTCGGTGACAGACGACTTTGTCTTGCCAAGATCGATCTTCATCCGTTCAAGCTCTTTAGAGAGCGATGCCTTCGATCTCTCAAGGTCTGACTTGGATTGCTTCAGTTCAGCGATGGAAGTTGTGAGCTTTCCTTCCTCAGTCTTGAGCTGATCGACCTGCTTGCTGACTGCTGACAGCTGCTTCTCGATCTCTGCACGCTCTTTCTCAAGGTTCGTGTTCTTGTTCTTGAGCTCTTCTTCAGTCTCTGAAATCTTAGATTCCCTTGTCTCAAGATTTTCACGCTTTTTCGTAAGCGTCGTCTCTTCCTTCTGCAGTTCTGCAGCCTGCTTCTTCAATGATGATGATAATTCCTTGAGCTCTTTTTCCTTCTGGTCAAGGTCCTCTTCTCGCTTTGTCAGCGTATCAAGCTGCGTCTTGAGTGCCTTTTGATCCTTGGCAAGTTCTTCCTCGCGCTGCTTAAGGAGCTTGTCGCCATGCTCTATCAATGAGAATTTCTTGTCGAATTCCTCTTCTGCTGCCTTGAGCTTCTCCTCGCGTGTCTCGATCTCCTCTTCCTTGTCCAAAAGCTGCTGTTTGAATTCATTGATCTCCTCGTTTGAGGATATGAGTATCTCTTTCTGGTGGAGCTGCTTGTTGAGAAGCTTTATCTCCTCTTTTGCCTCGTTGATCTCTTTCTCTATCTGGTCCTTGGTGCTTCGCAGCGCAACAACCTCATCAGAGAGGTCTTTCTTGCGGTTGGTCCAGAGGTCTTTCTCATCCTCAAGCTCTTTGCTCCTTTTCTTGAGATCTTCCTCTTTCTTGATGAGCTCTTCGCCGAGCTCCTTGTTCTCCTTCACGATCTGGGCGATGACGTCGTGCTCGGTCTGGACCTGCTGCATCGTGCTTTCAAGAGCTTTTTTCTTCTCGGTAAACTCTTTTTTCTCTTCAGCAAGCACGGAGCTTTCTTTATGCATGCCTTTCTCGTTCTCCTTGACCATGGATTCCCTGTACTCGATAGAGTCGACCTTCTTCTTCTGCTCTTCAAGATACTGCGAGCGTTCCTTCTCAAGCATCTCTGAAAGGACAGAGAGCTCGATCTTGCCATAGTCGAACTTCTCATCGTCAAGCTCTTTGAGGAAATCTTCAAAGGTCCCTGTAGCCTTCGTCTCGTTGATGAACTTAGGGATGAGCCTATTATGCTTGAGCTTTTCAAGAGCATGTTTTGATTCCTCCTTTCGCTTCTTGTCGGTCTTATAGCGCTCCCGCTCCTCTTCCAGGAGAGCGCCGACCTTTTCAGGAGGTATCGCCTCATACCCAAGATCCTTAAGCCTCTGCAGAAGGTCCAGCCAGTCATCATGATTCCATTTTCCTTCCTTCTTCTCGACAAATTTTCGAAGTTCGCCCGAAGACTTCAAATCACGGATATAATCCTCTACAAAGAAATCGCGTTGAGAATCTACTTTTTGGCTTAGATTCTGCAGTTTTTTGAGGCTCTCCTCTACCTTCGAGACAGCCTGCGTATGGGCCTCAGAAATAACATGCTTGTCTTGTTGAACATCATCAGCTATTTGAACCACCAACCATCGTACGAATCAATCACTCATGCGGCCGGACAACCCAGTCCGAAGGCCGCGGTGCGAATTGACGACAATCCGTCATCATCAGCATTACCTTCCAAACCCCCTGATTCTACTATATCCTAAACAGATTGTGTTTATAAATTTTTATTACTCCTTCAGAATGAAAAGCAGCGAAAAAGTAACAAAAAACGGACCAGGAGGTAATCACGATCCGCAAAACCGAAGAATATTCTATAGATTGCAGGCGTAATCGCTCCATGAACTTCCTTGGTCTTGCGCATCCCATGTATAAAAAACCATAAATATTAAAATGATTCTCTGCTACACCTCGTCATGCAGGCAAAAAGTCTTATCATAGGACGCAAGAAAGTCGAGGACGACATCTATCATTGCATGATAACTTTCTTTGATGTCAATGATCCTCATCTGACGACAAAGAGCCCTATAGAAACAAAAGAATGCGTCGCCGACGAGGTCGACATCGCAGATGCCCTGCGCTTCAAGTTCCTTCCCAGAGGAAACGATATCGTCATCAATGACCTCTCCCAGGTCTCTATAGAAGAGAAGGATGGAAAGGTCATCGTGAACGGTTCGCAGCAATGAATCGCATAGCAGCGCGTTTTCTAGATAGAGTTCTCTCAGCGGTTATTCAGCACACTTGAGACCACGAAACAAAAGATATGCAAAGAGCGTTTCAAACACCTTTCAGCAAGTGAGCACATCAGTGACAAGAACCTTAGCATCCTCACAATGATGCTCGACACCGCGCGAGATGAAGCGAGGGACGATCTCGACAAAATCGACGATGCCTTCGTCATCGATGTCATAGGGTATCGAGATGACCTTTATGCGAGAATCATCAAGAGAGACGGACGCATCATGCATAACCATGCCTTCTGTCCCGATCACATTTATCATCAGAGACGTGATCGTCGCGTTACCATTCTCTCTGATGCGGACCTCAACCATCTTCTCACGAGGATCATAGCATGCAGAGGAAAGCGAAGCCGTAGACGGCAGCCAGAGAGATGCATCGCGACATGTCAGCACCTGCTTTGCTTGAGCGAACGACGTCCCATGAGTCTTTCTGAGCGTGAATGTTTCTTCAAGATAACTGCCTGAGAGATAGAAGATGAATCCTGCAAGAAGACCCCACAGCATGATGATCCCGATGAGGAGACGAAGCTTGCCATCATACCTGCGTTTCCATTTTGTGGATGGAGCCATGCAGATTCTTAAGTGCTTTTTCTATATAAATCTTACAGTATCCCATATGACAGCAATGGGATACCGCAGAACGGGGGAACTTGAGAGCATATCCAAAAAGAACCACTTAAGTAAATAAAGTAAATTAAACAAATAAGACCGCATCACGGAGCGGATTCTCCGCATCTCCTCATCGCAGAGATATTGACATCTTCAGGGACGCAGGCTTCAAGCCCGCTGTTGCCGAAATAGAATACATGGACGCTGACCTCCTGCAGCCTCCCGATGTCATCATACTGAAATTCCACGATGCGCTGCTCATCCATCTCTATCTCAAGCATACCTCTTGTACTGAAAGTGCCTCTTGTACCGGTGAGATCGATATTGACATGCTTGAGCGTGGTGATGTATCGGTTCGTGATGAGAAACTTCATCGTCCTGTTATCTTCGACGATGCAATAATCGCTGACAACAGCCGATGTCTCGCCGGTGCACCTGAGGACGATGCTCGGAGAAGGTTTTATGGTTACATTTTCCTCTTCTGCGCAACCTGAAAGGAAGACAGATGCGGCGATAAGGATCAGCGCGAGGACTATCCGCCGCATTCCCGCACCTCCTTGAACGTGATATGTCGTCTATTGCATGTTGAGATCATGCCGCTGGAGGATATGTAATTGCCGATGATGGTCATCTCTGAGGGCACGCCGATCTTATCAGGATACTCTATCGTGAAGATCCTGTTGAATGACGGCTCCAGATTCATATCTACTGATTTCTCAAAAGTGTTCTCTTCTG
>JBMCSP010000094.1:0-3858 GCA_048624455.1 Nanobdellota archaeon | reverse complement strand
CTGTGCACTATGCAAAGAGTATCGGTTTCAAGAATATTGGTCTAGTGACAAATGGCATCCGTCTCGCTGATTCTTCTTATCTCTATGCTTTGCTTGATGCCGGTGTCAACATCATCAATCTTAGTTTTGTAGCAACAACACCTGAATCTTCAAAAGCAATATATGGGCGCAGTGTCATTGAAGAGCAGTATAAAGCGCTTGAAAACCTGAAAAAACTGAGATTACGGTTTTTGCTCACTTTCCAGATAATCATAACACGGCATAATCAGGACCTTGTGGGAGATATTTTTGATGTCTTGACTGAATTAAATCCAGAGAACATTATTGCTATAAATGGTGTCCAGCTAAAGCACCTTCGAGAAAATATTCTTGCTGATCTTCAGAGAGTTAATATTGTCAACCATTATGATCGTTTACGAAACAGTGTTTCTTCAAACATCAAACTCCGCCACTTTCCTAGATGTGTAATACCCAAAAATTATTGGGAATTCTTCCAATTTGGCGATGAATGCGATTTAAGGATTCCCGATAAAGAGGGAGCGCTTGATGAACGATTTGTTACAATGGACAAGGCAGAAATATGTGACTCATGTATCTATAAGGATGTTTGTGAACTCTCTTCAAAACTCTATCTTGAAACGTATCCTGACCAGACTCTTTATCCGATAACTGCTGATTGATTTCTCTTCCTGAATACCTGGCCTGTCTGCTGAGTATGAGCTCAGGACACGTAACCTGAACTCGTGTCCCGAAGGACAAGTCTCCGGCCTGCTATGGTACGGGACGTGATGGAGGTGGAGTATGGGTGGGATGAGGACGACGATGACGAAGATGATGACTGAGCATCTTCATCTTTTTTCTCTTTTTTCGAAATGTTCTTATGCATGCAGAACATTATGTATCCATGGCAGACGGCAATAGTATCATGGTACAAGAACTCAGTGATAAGAAGAATCTTGCTATGATCGAAAAGACCGTCAAGAAGCTTATAAAGAAATCAGGTGTTCTTTCAGGAAAAGTAACGTTTCTTCCCTATGGTCTTGGTTCATCCAATTGCACATTGTTCTTCAAGATCCCTGCATCCGATGCTGTATACGGCGAGGAATTGACCATCCTGATCAGACCAGATAAACGTACAGACCATAGGATCCTCAGGGTGATGATCCAGGAAGGTATTGAAGTCATCGACAAAGAAGAGAACAAAGATTCGAGAAGACTGTCTGCTGATGATGTATTCAGGAAAGAGATACTGGCCATAGAAGCTGATATCAAAGAGTTACTAAGAGACTACGTCAAAAAGAAAGAGATGAAAAAAGCGAGCTAGAGCATGAAATCTTTGTAGTCGTCAAGAAAGTTCCCGATTATCCTGTACTGGTCGACGCTTTTGTTGCTTACTGATGATTGCTGATAATCTTCTATCAACTGCTCTGCAGTGCTGACGGCATAGCCTTTATTTATTGCTCCGACAGCAGAATCAAGGACGCAAGCTGACGCATTGATCCCTGTAAGGATGAGATGATCTTTCTTCCAGAGCCTTAGTTGTTTTTCAATATCCCAATAGAGGAATGCGTTATTCTCGACTTTTACTGCGAAGGCTGTTGTATTGTTCGGTTCTGCCTCTTTCACCAGTTCATCGATCGTCGGAGTTTCTCCCTGGCCTTTGGTCTCGATGAAAAGGATGGGGATATCATGGTGATTGCTATAGCGTATCATATCTTTCTGTGCAGCGATCATCCTATCATGTGCATCTTTTTCCACAATGCTTACTCCCGGCTGCTGCATGTCGATGACAAGGAGTGCGCTTCTCTCTAGCGTCTCTCTTGAGACACCCATTCTTGTGATCATGCAGCGATTTTTTTGCTGCTATTTTTAAATGTTTTTAAAGAATGTCATATTCTCTCGCAGAGAACATCATTTTTTTTAGATGACAGCAATATCCTCGTCCGTACCGTCAGCTTTGTGCGCTTTCTCAAAGACATCATCTTCGATGGGCATGAATGCACCGCCTTTGACAAGGCTTTGGGCATAGACATTCTCATCATCATAGCCGACGATGGGGACAAAGTGGTCCTGATAGCATTCTTTTCCTTTGACAGTGTTCCAGTCAAGGAGGATGATCGGTACCGAGTCTTCCGTCATAAATGCAGTGATCTCTTCAAGCGAAAGAGAACGTATCTATTTGTAGATGCTGAACCTGTTCTCTTCGCACATGATCATCATGCCGACGTCGGGATTACGTTCTTGCACATGCTCAAGCGTGCGCATATCGGTCTGAGATGCTATGCATCGCTTGTAGGGTTGCGTATGAAATATCAGCACAGTGGTTCCTGGGTCGCATGGTGCATGTATGACGTGGCGTGCGGACTGTTCATAGATGACCGGCTCATAGACAGATGCTATCCTGAACGTGTTGCCATCTGCCTTCCCTCTTAGACAGAGAGCTGTCTCTCGATAAGGATTATCTTTCCATGCCTGTTTTAGTTGATTCAGTGTCTCTCCTGTGAACTTGATGCGAAACCCGTGGGTTTCAAGAATATTCTCGCTTGGAGAATCAGACCTGAGCCAGTTGATGAGAGCAGAATAGACAGGATAGTTAAGAAAGATGAACGAGAGCATGAGCAAAGATATGAAGATGCTGCCCGCAGCGACCCAGATCTTCTTCTTGGATCTCTTTTTGCTTTCCTTTTCATCATCATGGATCTCATTAAGATGGGTGAGCTCTTTGAGATCGTCCTCAATTGATGTCATAGTATCTTAAGAAGTTGCATTTACTTAAATCATTGTTCTTGGATCATTCATGCTTTGGTCCAAGCTGTTGCATGATTCTTGACTTGAAGGATGCGATGACTTTGAGCACCTTGCTGTTGGCAAGCTCATTCTTGGCGTTGGGCGCAACCATCTCATCTGCTCTTTCTTCACCCATAAAGAGACCATCCCTAGAAAGCGGAACCCGTCCTCCTGTGACATAGGATCCCGCCTTCGTCTTGCGTCCTCCGCCAAAGACCATCTTCTTTCCCTCTTTGGTCTCCAGGTAGAATGTATTCCTGAAGATGTCTGCAAGATCCATGCGGAATCCTTCAGATCGTCCCGAGACGACAAGATCGTATATCTCCTTATCATCTTCAAAACCTTTTACCAGGCCGCAGACGACAGTTGCCGAAGGTCTGTTCTCTTCGTTCCAGTCTTCTTTATAGAATAATCTGTCAGCATAGTATGCGATGCTTGACGCATCATCCGTGACTGATGGGAGGGCAGAGAAGAGCAGTTTGTTAGGCAGGCGTTCCATGCCTGCAAGGATCGATCCATATCCTTTTCGGACCTTATCGGTTATCGTCACATCCTCGATGCGCTCGATGACGTCCCAATCATGCTCTTCTTCGTTGTCGACGGCCCCATACTCCTTGTCTCTCTCGATCTCTTCTTTGTTCTGGTTGAGCGCATCGACAAGATGGTCGAGCGAGCTCTTGTCAAGGAGAGTCATCTTATCCTCATCAAAGTTTCCTGTATCTGTCTTGATGCCTATGTAGGCGACTTTTCGTATCCTGTGCATCTCGTCGGCAGATAGGTCATACCCTCGTTGCCTGAAATAATCGACCATGATGGAGGCTCCTGCACCGCTTTTTCGGATAATCTTTATCAGGTCGCCTTCTCTGGCGAAACTCTCATCCTGTTTGTGATGATCGATCATCAATGCCGGCATCTCTTGAGGTATGTTCTTGTAGGCAGCGATGAGGACCTTTGGATTGGCCGTGTCTACAAAGACAACCTTGTCGAACGTGGTGAAATAATCATCAAGAGACTCTATGTCAGGGTCCTTTTGCAGATCGTCGGTCCTGGAGAACGTATGGCTCAAGTCGT
>JBMCSP010000093.1:0-3950 GCA_048624455.1 Nanobdellota archaeon | reverse complement strand
TGCAGCTCTTCATCGGTCGGTATGACGTAAAGCTTTACATCGGATGAGGAAGCGCTGATCTCCCCATCAGGGTTCTTGTTCCGGCGCTTATCGATCTTCACGCCAAGATAACTGAGGTTGTCGCAGACAGAGGTTCTTATGTACTCTGCATTCTCCCCGATCCCGCCCGTGAAAGCGATCGCATCAAGACCGTTCATGACAGCTGCATACGCTCCTATGAAAGACACGATCCGATGGATGAACATATCCATGGCAACAACAGCTTTCGCATTATTCTTCTGCGCAAGTCCATAGACATCCCTAAGATCAGAGACCATCTGCGTGAGCCCTTTGAAGCCAGACTCATGATTCATCACATGCTCTATCTCATCAGGTGTCATCTTGAATTTTCTCTGCAAAAACAGCGGCACCAGAGGATCCATCTCACCGGTGCGGGTTCCCATGACAAGTCCATCCACAGGAGTGAAACCCATGCTTGTCTCGACAGATTCCCCGTCTTTCACTGCAGTGATCGAAGAACCATTGCCAAGGTGGCAGACGATGATACTGCTGTGTTTTTTGCGCAGGAGCTTGTTCGTCTCCTCAGAGACATACTTGTGGCTTATCCCATGAAAGCCATATTTCCTGATCTTGTGCTTCTTGTAGTAATCCAGCGGAAGAGCATACATGTGCGCCTTTTCAGGGATCGTCTGGTGGAATGCCGTATCGAAGACAGCAACCTGCTTGACATCAGGCATATATGACTTCACGGCCATGATGCCGTTGAGCTGATTAGGATTATGCAGCGGAGCAAGCTCAGAGAATATTTTGATGTAGCTGATGCAGCTGTTGTTGATCAGGGCAGCTTCTTTGAAGTAATCTCCACCATGCACGACACGGTGGCCGACAGCATCGATGTCCTTATATGATTCGATGACCCCGTGCTGCTGCAGAGATTTGAGTGCAGTCTTGACAGCCTCTTTTTGCGTCTTGACAGCTTTTTGCTCTTCCTGAGTCTCACCATCGATCGTCATCTTCACTGCACAACGGTCAAGACCGATACCATCAACATGACCTTTGAAAAGGCTCACCTCATCGTCGAAGAACTGGTATTTCAATGAGGAACTGCCCATGTTGAAGACAAGAATATTGATTTTACATCACCTAAGGATGATTCTAAAAGAAATCATATTAAAATATTTCTATTGGATACTACACCGGTATTAGATATCCATAACCTTTTTATGTCGTGAAAGAACATCCATCTCATGAAGATTCTTGAAGTTGTCCATCGTTTTCCTCCGGCGGTCGGAGGATCTGAGAAGGTTGTCTATGAGCTCTCCAAAGAACTGGTGAAGAAGGGGCATGCTGTTACCGTCCTGACTACCACATCGCTGCACAACAATGATACCAAAGGGTTCTCAACAGGCCGCCCTTTTAGCTTGAGATCGGCAACATACAAAAAAAAGAAAGAGATCTTGGATGGCATTAAAGTCATCAGGACAGAACCTGATTTTCAGTTCTGGACATTCGCACCGAACAGAGAGATGAAACGGTTCCTCAAAAAACACATCCATGAGTATGGCATTATTCATGTCCATGGTTATCAGACGTACGAGTCGGCACTGGTCTCAAAGATGGCAACAGGCTATGTCCACACAGCACATGATATCATCTCGCATTATCCGGGAGTCTTTGCTCTCATGAAGAGCATCTATGACCGTTTCATCGGAAGACGCATCCTCAAGAATGCAGGAGCACTCATCGCATTGACCGAAGAGAACAAAAGACAGTATGTGGAAATCTGTGATTGCAGCAGCAAGATCCATATCATCCCTAACGGCATCACACCATTCAGGCAGAGACCAAAAGACAAGGGACTTATGAAAAAGTTTGGAAACCCGAAAAACATTCTTCTTTTTGTCGGTCGGATCGTCGAATACAAGGGATGCCAGCACACCATACGGGCACTGCCTAATATCCTGAAGGAAGAGCCTGAAACAATCGCTCTTTTTGTCGGCAAGGACGGTGGATATGCAAAGACGCTGCAACGCATCGCAAGAGAGGAAGGAGTGGAGAACCAGTGCTTCTTCACCGGAGCTGTTGAGGATCTTGAAAAATATCTGAACCTTGGAGACATCTTTGTCTTTCCTTCACGAGGTGAAGGATTCGGTCTTGCGCCTGTGGAAGCGATGAGCATAGGGATACCTGCAGTGCTAGCCGACATGGGCGGCCTCAGATATGTTCTCAAAGATATCGGAGGATATCCGATCAATATGGAAAAAGACATAGAGAAGCAGATTACGGATCATGTGCTTTCGATCATCAAGCATCCTCCTAACAAAAAAGAGATCGTGAAAAAGACGCAACCATATCGTTGGGATACGATTGCTGAAAGGACAGTAGAGGTTTTCACGAGCACAACAGCCAAAAAAAAGTGAATACCACTTTCAAGAGTTGCAAAAAATTTATAAGAGTGTATTGTCTAAAAATTACCGGGGTGGAATAGCAATATGCCTAGAAGAAGAGTTAGCGAATCTGAGATGAATTACCACGGTGAAGAATACGAACGTGATTTCCTGCAGCGTGCCATCGATGCGCTTCCATTGCAGAAGATGGGTCTTGAACAGTACGGCACCATGATGCGCTACACATGCAAGAGAGGGACACTGAATTCTGTTCTCATACGTCCTGAAAATGATGCGCTGCATAGCATCTGGATGCCGGCAGGCGCGACAAATATCCATTCAACAGAAGATTACCACGGTTTCACGCTCAGAGGAGTGGACTACTTCATCTACCGGCGTCCGCAGCATCACGTGAAGAAAGTCTTTGAATACCGTCGGTTGGACAGCATCTCGAGCTGAGACACCATACGCAGCTTCAAGAGCTGATGTGCCAGCATCCTGTAACAGGGCACAACCTATTTATATGATAACCATATCCATTCACTCTGGTGAACATATGGTAATCAATTTCATGAAGAAGATCGTAGAGGGCAAGCCCGATGAGACAACCCATCTGAAATTTGTCCGCTACAGCAAAGGGCATTTCGAGAAAGAAGAGATCATCATCAAGGTCATGGGAAAGAAGGTACAGGTCCAAACAGGTTATGAGTACATCGATGTCCTCCTCAAGATTCTTGCAGAGCATGCGACAGAAGACGTATCGCTGAAAGGCAAGATAATCTCGTCAAAAAAAGATATTACAAAAAAACTTGCAGACCACAATATAGAAGTTCCGGGAAAACGTGGAAACAAATACAACGTTGAAGCAACATTGTCACCTGAAGCCTTCAAATCGTTTGTCTATGATATGGATGACTGCTTCCTTCTTCTCACGGTCACCTCAGGCAGCAATTCTGTCAAGGTCAAGCCCGGCCTTCCTAAGCCGGGAGATCTTAAGGAAAAGCTTGCCACAGGCAAGTTCGACATGTCAGCGCTTCCTGATATCAAAGAAGAGTTTGCCTTCGATACCGATGACTTCAAGAAAGAGCTGAGAGTAAAGCACTTCTATGATATTGATGATATCATCGTCGATCCAGCACTCCTCGAATCAGATCCTCTGAAGGCGCGGCTCGAAGCAAAACGAAAAGGAAAAGTGATCCGAAAGAAGACGATAGATGGTGCAGAGGAGAGCACTGAGCATCCTTTTGAAGTGTGAGAGCAGCATGAAGGATATTCTCAATCGATTCCATAAGCTTAAGGATAGGATCGCCCTTATAGAGCAGAAGGCACATAACCCACCTGAAGAACTCAAGAAGCTCTTCCCAAATCACAAGCTTTGCATCTGCGATTTCTATGTGCAAGGGGCTGAGGACGGAGAGCTCAAGCCATACGGTATCATCTATGAGGATATGATGAACATAGATCATCATGCGCCGATCGAGGCGATGAGCAGATATGTCTCAAGCGGCGTTTTAGCTTCTGAATATCTTAAAGAGCACGAGCCGCTGGGCGAGGATCATAAGA
>JBMCSP010000092.1:0-3969 GCA_048624455.1 Nanobdellota archaeon | reverse complement strand
TCATCAAAACAACTTTGTCCCTTGCCTTCACCGCAAGGAGTCGTGTCAAGGACGTCTGGAGTGCCGTCACCATCACAATCATCACGTGAAGATGCCTGGTCGATTGTCTCTTTCGTAAATTCCTGGCCATCCTGGGTCGTGTTCCCTACTAATATGGAAAGAAGGAAGACCACGACGACTCCGATCGCCAAAAAGACAAGAACGGTTATCACTGCATCCATCGCTTTTTTGCTCATTTCCAATCACCATCGCTGTTGTACATCGTGTACATCATAATCCTCTTGAGTTGTTCTCATCTATAAGTATTGTTGTTTTACCTGACGATTTTTGGAACCGTATAGAAGCTCCGCTAGGCGGTATATTATATGACGTGGTCGGATTTCCATCTACAAGCACAGACACATCTTTAAGGTAGAGCAAAGGTCTCCAGGTATATGATTCGGCCACAGCAAAATTACGTGCAGTATCGGATTGCTGGTATAGTGAAAGATATGCATCATCACCGATCGAGGCGATGAAGAGGTCACCTCGCAGTTTTTGAGGATCGTATGATATCGGACCGCTTGTCTGCGAGATGAACTGATCCCTTACCTCATCAAACGCTGAAAGAACATCTGGAACAAGTTGATAGACACTTTGTTCGCTATATTCTCTACACTCGTTACTGTCTCCGAAAAGAGCTGTTCCGAGCGTGAGGACTCTTGCAGCTGTGGATGACGATTTTTTCACCCATTGACAGGAATCTTTGTAGAGCATCCCATGCACAAGACAAGTCTCTATGTTTTCAGCGGCGTCGCAGGAAGATGTTTCATCAATAAGGTTTAGATCATATGGAACAGAAGGATCACAAAAACGCATGTTCAGATCACGTGTCTCGTATGCTTCTATGAAAGTCTCATAACCTGCAACATCAACAAGATCCGCATCTCGCTGCGCAAAGAAAAGATACTCATCCTCTGGTGTCGGTTCAATGACAACATCATTGATGTCCAGCGCTCCACTGTGATCTGCACCGGTGAACCGGGTTCTTTGATCCTGCTCGAAAGCCAGAACAGGCCAATGACGATAATCCTCCCGCATATATGAATTGGAAAACACAGCGTTTGAAGAGCTGGCAAAAGCGAAGTAATCAGCATTCTGGATCAGTTCAAGACCTTCCACAAAATCTCCAAGGTTGTCATCCGGCACATCACGACCGTCGAGACGGTAATAATCCCAACAGATGAGTGGCTGCTCTTGAACATCCTGCACCATCTCATCATACAACCCCGCCAACGCATCATAAAATTCTTTGATACCTCGCTCATCGACGATGCAGGCCTTTTCGGTCCTATATTCCCTGTCGTTCCAGGTTTCATCCCACCTGCAGTTGACACCGCAATTATCTTCTGTCAATACCTGACACATCTCTTTGTTCTTCGCCACAGAACATTGACAGTTATCTCCTTTGAGAAGATTTCCGTCAGCTCTTGAACAGAAAGGAAGACCATCAAGACTGGTTCCGAGAGCGCTTTGAGAATTAAAAGAGCTTAACACATTGTATTTTGCATGATCACGGTCATTGTCCAATACTTCAGGTGATTCCATCACGATGATGAGTTCATCCTTGCTGGCAAGAGCCACTGCAGGTCGTGACGAGTAACGAGCAGGCCCTAACTGGCTGGCAGAGAACCGAGAATCATAGATGTTGGAATGATCTGCATCAGACGCATAAAACGCATAGAACGGTTGGAGCATGAGAAGAGAATCCCTCCCGCTTTCTGTGACAGAACCTGGGCGCCCATCGATCAATACGTTTGCAACGCTCTCTGGGCCCTGGAATTTTTTGATGATGATCTCACTTTCAATCTCATGCATCTGAAGCGATCCAAAATGCTCACCATTCTCTTTGAGAATCCCATAGCGGACATCCATGTTCCTGAACGGATATGCCTCAAAGCGCTGAGCCTGATCCTGTGTATTATCAGGAGTAAATGAAAGAGATATGAGAAGATCATCATCATCTTTAAGAAATCTTATCGTGTCTTCTGTGCTGGTATAACTCACGTCGATGGGAAGGATGCAAAGATCTTGCTGACCTGAAGCCCGTACAGCCTCAAGATCTTCGATAAGGGCAATCCAAGAATCAGAGACACCTTCGTCAGCCTCTATCTGGTAATTATTCACTTTGTTTTCCACTCTGGATTCATCGATGATGGTATCTATAAGCTCATCCACTTGCTTATTTGCTTCACCAGCACTATCTGGACCAAGAAATGCTATAGCGACAAGAAATACAGCAGTCAATGTAAGGAGGAGCGCCAACACTATTCTGACTGCAACAGCTTTTTTTGATCTCATCGGCCAAACACATCGACAGATTGTCCTTTCATCACCAGGGAACGGATGATAAAGATTGCGGCAAGGATAAAAAGGACTATGAGGAGTATCCCTCCGAGTTGGCTAACGGCAAACTCTCCTTTTCTCACCCTTATCTGTTTCATCATGACCATCTGCTCCATCATGGATAATACGTTCCATATCATTGTCATCATCACCTGTTTTGTCGGCTATTTTGTGAGGCACATGCCGTTCAGATCATCAAAGTTCCCAACTGCAAGGAAACTTGCTTTTTTCCTATCTCCGCCTGCCGGCTCGACGTATGCAATGCCATACCGTTCACCTTCCTGCATCGTGAACGGTCCGTCCTCGGGCGGCACAAAGACGATCGTTCCCCCCATGCCGCTATGAGATTCGATGTAGTCCTGATATGTATAGACATCAGTCTCATCTATGCAGCAGATATCGCCGGAATCGATGCATTCCCAGCCGCTCTTTGCCACTTTCCGCTCAAATCCGCTGCAGGATGCCTTGCACTTGCCGCCGTATTGCTCGCAGGGGTTCTCTTTGAGGCGGGCTTTCTCGCCCTCTTCGCAGATACATTCACTGTCTTCATTTCCCGGCTGGCAATCAATATTGCCATCACCGTCATCATCTTCATTATTATTGCAGGAGGATTCGACTGCCTTCTCATCGGCGAGATAGACTTCCTGCGAATACAGGCCGATAAGATTTCCTTCAGTGATCGTTTCATCATCGTCAATAGATTCTATGAAGACATCATAGCATATGAAGCAAAACGCCTTTTCATAGGTGCGATCCACAGATTTCCATTCTCGCCCCAGACCTGCAAAGAGACCGTCCTCAGTTCCGCGCAGCGTTTTCAACGTCCCTTCGCCAAACATCTTCCAGCATCGGACGGAAAGATCACCGATGTCTTTCATGACTTCATCTTTTGAGGTTGCATCCTCAGTGCCCACTTTCCTGTCAAACGTCTCGCATCGCAGATCCCCTATGCTGATGCCGCCTGGAAGCTTGAGATATGCTCTCTCCATGATGCTCAGACGGCAGGCCAGCTCCTTTGATTCTATAGATGCCTGATCAAGGACACCGGATGTGACCAACAAGATGCCGACAGTGCTCAGTATGATAATAACAAGCGCTGCAACAGCACCCTTTTGCGCCTTCTTCATGACGTACCTCCCAAGCTTCCTGCTTTCATGACGACAAGCAAGAGGAAACCTGCTGCAAGGAGGAAGAGGATAAGCCCGATGAGCCACCTCATAGATGTTCCTGAAGAATCAGCCATATCATCCATGAGTATGATACAGCAAACTTCGTTTAAATAGTTTGCGACGACGCGTCCATCTCAGCAGATCATCGGGCTGAAAAAGACTTCGATGATTGCGGCGAGGAGGAGGAGGAGCACAGCGATGACTGCAAGATCCATAGAATCAAAGATGATCTTCCTGAATTTCTTGCTGTACAGCTCGTGGCGTATGACCGCGACCGACACGATGCCACCTGCAAGACCGCCGACAAAATACGCGCCGATCTCCGGGATGCCATGGAACGTGAACCGCATGAGACCGCAGGAGAGCACCTGTGCATAGGAAAACAGGCGAGATCCGCCGACAAGCGTCGCAGAGG
>JBMCSP010000091.1:0-4009 GCA_048624455.1 Nanobdellota archaeon | reverse complement strand
AGAATCCATAACCAGACAATTCAATGCAGCAGCCATGAATTCATATGGCAACCCTTCGACAACGAGAATAGTCTTCATCATAATGGTAATTTTATATATCCTTTCTTTATTTCTTATCATAGCTTCTTCATTATCTGGACAGAAGTCTTAACCAGCAAATAAAAAGAAGAAATGTTTTTAGAATTCTACTTCAGCATCTTCTTGAGCATGGCGACCATCCTGTTGGAGTAGCCCCACTCATTATCATACCACGAGACGATCTTGAAGAACTTCTTGTCGATCATCATGGTGCTCTGCGCATCGAAGATGCTCGAATGAGGATTGCCGACAATATCTCGCGAGACGATGGGCTCCTCAGTATACTCGACGATCCCTTTGAACCTGCCTGCTGCAGCTTTCTTGACTACTGCATTGATCTCTTCCACGCTCGCCGATTTCTTCGCGACGAAGACGAAATCCGTGATGGAACCATCGACTGTCGGGACACGCATCGCCATGCCATCAAGCTTTCCTTTGAGATGAGGCATGACTTTTGTGACAGCCTTTGCTGCGCCTGTCGTCGTCGGGACGATGTTCATCGCTGCGCTGCGTCCTCTGCGCATATCCTTGTGCGGAGCATCGACAAGCTTCTGGTCCCCAGTGTAGGAATGGACTGTCGTCATGAAGCCTTTCTGGATGCCGAACGCATCATCAAGGATCTTGACCAGAGGTGCAAGGCAGTTTGTCGTGCAGCTTGCGTTAGAGATGATATGATGCTTGCTCTTCCGGTAGTCTTTTTCATTGACGCCGATGACAAAGAGCGGCATATCTCCTTTCGGCGGAGCACTCAAGAGGACTTTCTTTGCTCCAGCATCGATGTGATTCTGGCAATCTTCCACAGTCCTGAAGAAGCCAGTGGATTCGACGACAATGTCGATCTTCTCTTCTTTCCAGGGCAGCGCAGTAGGATCTTTTTCAGCAAAAACTTTTATCTTCTTGCCTCTCACTATGAGAGCGTTCTTTGTAGCCTTTACCGTCCCGGGAAATACGCCATGGACAGAATCATACTTGAGCAGGTTCGCAAGTGTCTTCGTATCGGTAAGATCGTTGAGAGCGACAAACTGGATGTTTGGATCTTTCCATCCCGCTCGAAAGACCATCCTCCCTATGCGGCCAAAGCCATTGATTGCAACGCGGACCATTATGTATCAACCTCTTTTCGTCAATTTTTCGTTATTTTCATTACTAAGACTCTATGTTTTTTCTGAGAACCAGGTTTTTAAATATTACTGAAATCGGCTCTGATCAAAAGAAGATAAGCATAAGGATGAGACTGCCCGGTCTGGATAACTTTAGAGGACGGGAGGGCGCTTGGACACGAAATCAGAAAGCTCATACGCCTGGACAATGTCATCATCCTGAATCTCTCGCCTATACTGTCCAGCATATTTTTTCATCAGGTGCTCAGCCATCGCATCGATTGTTGAGCAGCCATTGCTCTTCACTGCAGGGTGATCCTCAGGCCACTCGGCAAAGTATCCCATCACCAACCTAGGGACAGTCACCAGACCTGCATCTCTTGGAGCAGCATACATGCCATACTCTTTTACCAAGAGATGGTTTTTGAAGCCATCATCATGATCAGCAGCAAAGGGAAACTGCAGATAGCCTGGTTTCCATTGCAGCATCCAAGACAGATCGCCCGCTTCAAGGCGGGCCAGATCAAAAGAAGGGAGATAAAGACAGTCATCAAGGCCCAGCACCAGGCCCGGAAACTCATCCTGGATCTGCATGACAGTCCTGGCATCTTCTTTGCGGGAACCTGAGATAGTATATTCCTTGAAAAGAACTTTATCGACCATGCGAAAGAGGGAAGGAAATGAGCCTTATAATATTTTAGGAGATGAAGACTAGGCATCAGACCCTATTCGAATTCAGCATCATCCAGATAATACACATCCAGTATGTCAGAACGCCTGACCCGTGCAGTCACCGTCACTTCGTCTCCTGAAGCAGGGACCGCATCAGAAGAGACATGGATGCTCTCATTGTCATCGCTGAGGATGAACCCAGAAAGGTCTCCAAGCTTGAAGCCTCGATCCACAGTACCCTCGATGCTGACTTCTTTCCCGATCATATCTTCATCCTTCATATCATCAATCGTCTGCGTGCATCCTCCAAGAAGAAGCGCTACAAAAAATATGATCCCGATAATCATTATATGCTGTTTCATCATACCACCCATAGAACGTCAAGGTACGAGAGTATTTATTTCTTTCCCGCCATGTCCAGTCAGGTCTTTTCAAGAGAGATTTTATAAAAGATACAGAACATCGATGAAAGAAGATTCATGAATTTATCGAAGGCGAGAGAAAAGATGCAAGATACAAAACCACTGAACGGATGCATCGACGACATCATCGTCGCGGTAAGAGAAGAAGCGCTGGACCCTGCAGATCTCATCCTGGACAGCGCACACCATCATGAGATCGAATTTACAACCTATGACCGGGAAGATGCTTATCGCAAGGTCCGGGCACGGATAGCACATGAAGGCATCCGGGTCCTTGATAATTTCAAGGTCACTCTCCGCGGAGATGAGGTCAATGAGTACTTCCCATCGCTGCGCAAAGATGCTGCTTATGACCAGGTCATCCAGACCACATTCGAAGGGACGCCTGCGCTGCAGCAGATGATCATACGAGAATACCAAGAGATGACGCTTGACTGCAACGAGGCGAGGGAGAAGTTTCGCATGCTGCTCTCACAGCATGAACGCAGACGATTTCTCGACGACTATGCAGAAGACCCCCTGCAATAGCAAGACCCATAAAAAAGAAACAGAGAAAAAAAGAGATCAAAAAGAAAAAACTACACTTTAAGCGATCACTTGTTGAGCTGATTCTCCTTCTTGAGGATCTTCAGCGTTGTCTTGATGACCGTATCAGGATTCAGCGAGATGCTGTCTATGCCTTCCTCGACAAGGAACTGCGCGAAATCAGGGAAATCGCTTGGCGCCTGGCCGCAGATACCGATCTTCTTCTGACGTGCTTTGGCAGCCTTGATGACTTTTCTTATCATCCCTTTGACTGCCTCGTTTCGCTCATCATAGACATGGCTGACGAGTTCAGAATCACGGTCAACGCCAAGGATGAGCTGCGTCAGATCGTTGGATCCTATGCTGAAACCATCAAAGATGTCGCAGAACTCATTCGCAAGCAAGACGTTGCTTGGGATCTCGCACATCACATAGACCTCAAGATGGTTCTCACCGCGCTTCAGACCGTTCTTCTCCATGATCTTGAGGACATTCTTTCCTTCCTCGATTGTACGGCAGAAGGGCACCATGATCTTGACATTGTCGAGGCCGAACTCTTCACGGACCTTCTTCAGCGCTTTGCATTCCAGCTCGAACGCAGGCTTGAAATTCTCAGAATAGTATCTGGAAGCACCGCGGAAGCCGATCATCGGATTGTCTTCTTCAGGCTCGAATTGCTTGCCGCCGATCAGATTTGCATACTCGTTCGACTTGAAGTCTGAAAGCCTGACGATGACCGGTTTTGGGTAGAATGCCGCAGCGATCTTTCCAAGACCCTGTGCAAGCTTGTCGATGTAGAACTGAGTCTTGTCCTCATATCCGCTCGTCAGCTCGATGATCTTTTGCCGTGCTTCCTTGTCTTCCAGCTTGTCGAAGTGGATCAGCGCAAGCGGATGGATCTGGATGTAGGAGTTGATGACAAACTCCTCACGAGCGAGACCGACGCCATCGTTAGGGATGAAACTCTGGACGAATGCCTGCTCAGGACTTCCGATGTTCATCATGATCTTGGTGTTCGGACGTTGCAGGTCCTTGATGTTCGTCTCAGCGATCTCAAAGGCAGTCTTTCCTTCGTAGACATATCCTTTGTTTCCCTGGGAGCAGTCGACAGTACAATCTTTGCCAGAGGTCAGCGCTTCAGTAGCAGAATTGGTACCGACAAGGCAGGGAATACCAAGCTCCCGCGAGATGATTGCAGCGTGGCAGGTCCTT
>JBMCSP010000090.1:0-4012 GCA_048624455.1 Nanobdellota archaeon | reverse complement strand
GATCTCGTCTTGAAAAATCATCTCCTAATGAATTCTTGCAACTCAACACAAAAGGAATATTTTAATGTCTTCGCAACACAACCTCTTCTGGTTTCATTAGGAAATGGTTGCAGTAATGCATGTCCATTTTGTGATGCGTCTTGCAGCCCTCTTGTGGAGAGATCTCCAAAAGAATTTGTCAGAGATGTAATCAAAATAAACAATGAAACTGGTCACAGATATTTTTTTATTGGTCACTGGAATGTGAGCAGAAATGAAGCATTCATGGAAGAACTCATCACTGCATTAGAAGAAATAGAAGAAGAATTGTTATTCGGCATCTCGATTGAAGCAAAGAGTTTCTTGAAACCGGAGCATTTTAGACGATTAAAAAAAGCAGGCTGCGTCAAGATTGATTTCGGAATAGAAACTGCATCTCCGAGACTCATGAAAATATATAGGAAAAATAGTTCAAGAGAAGTAATACAGGATGCAATTAAGATGGCACATGATGCGGGATTGTTTGTTGGAGGAAATATTATCTGTTCACTGCCAGGAGAAACTGATGAAGATTTCGAGCAAACAGTTGAATTTTGCAGACCCTTAAGCAAATATATCCATAGATGGTTGGTGAATACATTTATTCTTTTTGAGCATAGCATAGTATACAAAAGACCTGAAAAATTTGATGTTAAAATCAAAGAACCATATGTTAATTCAAGCGTTGATCTCACCAAAGCACAGAATTGTTCTACGTATACCGCTTATTACTATGATTGGAAGACTGCCAACTCCGAAGAATATCAGAGAAAAAGCCTGCAAAAGCAAAACCTATTTTTTTCAGAAGTGGATAAACAACTAAGATTCTCATTTGCAGGATATGACTATCTTCATTCCTTAGAAAAAGTCGACCAATTGATTAAATATGCAGAAGATATGGTAAGCATCTCATTAGGCCTTGGTTCTAACCAAAACCTGCTTGAAATGAGAACACCAGTTGAAAGTAAACAGCGTTTTGCTGAGTTTGAGTATCTCCACCACCTTATAAACGAAAGGATAAGATATGACAAGGAAGAAAAAAGAACCAAGCTTCTGCTTATTGGAGGTGAGCCATTGATACATCCAGAGATATTCAGAATACTAAAAATGATCAAAAAGAATAATTTCGAAGCAGTAATCAGGACCAATGCAAGGATGCTTGCAAATGAACGATTCTGCGAGATACTTGGGAAATTCTGTGAGGAGATTCTTGTCGTCGATCCGGCAAACGAAAAAGAAGCATATGAAAAAATATCACAAGTTCCTGGCTCATGGGATCAATCGAGAAAGGGGATGGAAAACTGGAAGAAGATAGGAAAGAAAGTAGTACATTTTCACCCTTGAACAGCTCAGCCGAGAAAACTGCCAAGTCCTTTGAGAAAAAGAAATCCTGAGATTATCCAGACATACTCGATACGAAAACCAGAAATCATCAGGATGAGTAGGACACCTAGCATCCCATCAATCATTGAACCGATATCTCCCCAAAAAACAATGGTTTTCATGATAAGATAGATACAGGGAACATACATTATCAACGAATCGACAATATTAAAATGCACCAGTAGGAAAGATATTGCAGAAAGAATGTCCATAAGTCCCAATAACTGGAGCAACATGCTTGCACAAAAATATCATTTTATATAAAAATTAATGCTTGTATCCATGATTCTTCTAAAAAAAGACACAATTTTTTTAAAAAAAGCCTTTTTCTTCCCATTTCTCATGCATCCATATGTCAAGAAGGGACTGGTAACGCTCGCAGGCATAGCTGCGTTTATGTTCGCTTCAGAGAAGGCAGAAGCCCAGCAGGGACGCCTTCCACCTCCTCCAGACGGTATCGAACGCCTGCTCGAGAACTATTCTGATGTGAATGTCTTCCGGCATAGATTCGACGAAGGAGAATCGCTCAGGAACATCCAGGACGAGCTCAAGACAGAGAACTACGACAAGCTCCAATGGCTTCTTGATACCTACAACACGCCGATATCTGAAGGCGACCTGCTCACTGTCGTCGAGACAGCGAATGACCGCAATATTCATTATCCGGTCGTCCTCGAACTTGACTATGCAGATCCAAGAAAACAAGATGAGCTATTCATAGGAGAGCCGAGCGGCGATACCGGATTTGCTTTCACCATCGATTATCACGACAGCGACGGCGATCTCAGACGGCGCCTCTGGACCAACTACAGTAGAGACCCTGGCCTATTCGACATCACCCTAAAAGACATAGAGTTCCCGCTCGAGGGATATATGGATGACTATATTATCAGCTCATTCTTTGGCAATAGAGAGAACCCCCTCCCCTCAGCAGGAGGGCCCGACGCTAATGATCACAAAGGCACTGACTGGAAAGTCAATATAGGAACCCCAATATATGCTCCGGCAGACGGACTGTTCAACGCAGGTTATGGCAGGAGAAATCTAGAACATAAACCTGAATATCTGACTGACGCATTCCTAGGAAAATTTGGCGCTCTTACAGGACGACGCATCATACGCGATCAGGACAGAAGGACAGCATGGGAACGGCTGGGCTTCTTGTTCTACCATCTTGATGGTTTTGAAGAGAGTCTTAAAGAAGACCTCATACAGCAACGGCTCAGTGTACGAAATCCTCCAGAAAATCTGAGGGAAGAATACCGAGAATGGTACGACATGATCCTTTCAGAAAAAGATGAAGAAAAGATACTTGACAATCTTAGAGGCCATGGGATCCATTCGATAATCATGAGTCCTGTTCAGGTCAGGCAGAACCAATTGCTCGGCTACACAGGAGACACAGGTCTTTCTTCAGGTCCGCATCTTCATCTAGGTATTCTCGTCAATGGCGAATATGTTGATCCGATTGAATTCTATGAAGAAAATGGTCAATTACCAGTCTACTCGCCTGAAGAGATGCACGATAAGATAGAGACCTATCAGAATCTTATCCGCAGATTCTACAGAGAATGATACAAGAAAAGAGCAAAAAATTGAATTAATTGAATTATAATATCTTCTTCTTGCGCATCTCGTGGAACTTCTGTATCTTGACCATGAAGACAGCGCCAAGTCCGAAGAGCGTCGCGACAAATCCTACTGCTTTGCCGATGACCGGGATAAGCAGTATCCCAAGATAGATAAGCATACCGACCATGAGCGGTTCATTAAGCCGTTCCGTGTAGAGCTTAAACGAAGGAGATGCTCCTTTCTTCTTCGTCTTTGAAGATCTCTTGCCTGACTTCTTCTTTCCAGACAACACATAGGAACCGATAAAGAGTATCGTGAAAACCTTTGCAAACATAAGCATGAACGCATACGCGGCGCCCCCGATGAGCGCAAGCGGTATGCCTATGATCGTCACAAGCAGGATCAAGAGCAGGACAGGCGCCCCAAAAAAGATCAGCGCACCATAACCGATGCTGTGCCAAGGCTTCTCTTCGATCGTTCGGATTATGTCGCGCGATACGTTCGGCATGATATTGACGATAAGAAGAGCGACAAGGATGAGCAGGACCAGCCAGAGGATCCTTCCGAAAAGATAGCTGAGAAAAGCGCCGAAAGCACCGAGGCCTGCGAGTGCGGCATGGCGTTCGGAGGGCATCTTCATATAATCGACCCGTCCGACAGTCCGTTCTTCGAGTTCAGGGAACTGCTGTTTTGATCTATATTTCACATTACCAAGGATCTTGAGATCATCGCCAACATCCAGGGAACCGACTGCAAGTTCTACATCACCATCGATGCGTGCGTTGAGCGTGATATCTCCTCCGCTCATCTTCACATTACCTGGATGGTCAGCCAAAAGCTTGAGATCTCCGCCTGAAGCTATGATATCGCCTTTGATGATCGCTTCCGGATGGATCGTTACAGAGCCTCCTGTCACGACCAGATCACCATCTATACGGGCAAAAACATCGACTTCGCCGCCTGCTGCACGGACATCATCACGAACGAGACCCCTGATGCTGACCCCGCCGCCAGCAAGGCTAAGATCTTCTCCCACCAG
>JBMCSP010000089.1:0-4099 GCA_048624455.1 Nanobdellota archaeon | reverse complement strand
TTCCTCTGTATCTTTTACATCGTATTCTGTCGTGATCGTGACCTTATGGCTTGTGGAACTGTTGAGCCTCTCCATAACCTTGATGAGAACCTGCTCTTTTGGATCCCAGGATCCTGGATTGATGGTGTCTGTATCGGAGAGGACCTCGATCGTCCGCTTGGAGATGTTTCGTTCAACCCTGAATCCGTTGAGGTAGATGTCGGTGTTGTTCGTCGTCAGGGTGGTCTTTCCTGTGTTCTTTATGTAGACATACGTCGTGTTCGTCGCATCGTCATAGGAGATCATGTCGATCGTGACATCTGTCTTCATCGTCAAGGCAAGCGTGTCTGTCTTGGCCTCTATCGAACTGCTCGTCTCAGAAATGCTGGTATTGAAGACGATGACAAGACCTGATGCAACGGTAATCACTGCTATGAACATGATTATCTGTGAAGCCAATCCTGAAAATCCCATCGTTACTTACCCTTTCGATCAATAGTTGTAGCTAGCGCTGAACTTCTTGATCACTTCGACAAAGTTGTGCTCTTGGCCTTTTTTGACGCACATATTGCGCAGCTGCTGAAAGGCCAGATCAGCAACTTCATTTGCGGTTAAACTCTCCATGCGGACCACCATTTTGTAGTGAACGTGTTAACTAATATACTAATTGCTATATTATTATATGTTCTATGACACAGGATTTTTATATATTTTTCGTTTTTCAGTCATTCGGAAATTCCGAATAAATCAATAGGTTTAAATACTACCGGGTTCTAAATCTTGATTAGTGTGTGAGGGTTTTTTTCATGGAGTGCATCGCTTATTATGACAAGAAAAGTATGGAGATACTAGATTTCTTGCCCAAGAATATCGATACATCTCTGCAGAACAAAATTCTTGAGTTTTGGTCGCAGGAGATACCTAGGAAGATCCTGATGTTTCTCTCGACCGAGAACAAAGTTACCGCCCCAAAGATTAAGGAAGCGATCGGGCACTCCGTGTCTACCCTCCATGAAAACATCAAGAAGCTTGAGGACGCAGGTCTCATAGCGACCGAGATGATCTATGTCGGCAACAAGCAAAAGATCATCAAGCCGAATGTCATTTTCGTGACAAAGAATCCGGTATTCCGCTCGATCGTCAAGAGCTTCCTTGCCAAAGGTTTCTGGGTCGACACAAAAAAGTCGCGCAAGATCATCGAGTTCCTTCAGAAGAACAGCGGCAAGGCCTGGACGGCTGAAGAGATATCGCGCCAGGTCAAGGTTCCTGTCGATGAGATTCATTCTCTTCTGGCGAACTGGGACTCCCAGATCACCCGTGCATTCTCTGATTTCCTGCGTTATAAGCCGTTTGAAAAGATCATCATGTACAAGGGCACTCCGCAGAAAAAGGAGAAGAAAAAATAATCTGTTCATCTTCTGTTGATATTGTCTCTATAGTGCTTCTGTATCTTTGGCGATAGCAGCTTCAGATCGGACGAGATTTGGTTTCGTCTAATCTATGAAAGATACTCTCTTTTTGAGAACTTGTCTTCTAAGGGTTTCGGTTCTCCCGAAAGGATTTCAGCGAAGAACTTGTGGGCGATGCCCTTTCTGCCATCGGGTATAGTATATGGGCTCTTTCCCGCATAGGGAGAGATGTTGAAGCTTCAGTCCTCTGAACTCTTCCTTGACTTCCCGGCGTGCCGCTGCTGCAAGCCCTTCGAGCGTCGGATTGTGGATGTCTTTGCATTCGTCCGCTTCGATCTTTCCGCCGGATGTTTCCCTGTGCTGATGGCCCGTCCTGAAAAGGATATGGATTGATCCTTATTTGCAAAGGAGAGAACAGGAAAGGATGACTTGATCCATGCTTGAGCAAGCGCATCGCTTTATTTAAAGTATGCGTTCGTTACATACTGCGCTATCATCCTCTGGGTATTGAAGAACGATCCGTTGACGCCGATGCAGTGCTTCATGATGTCCTTCCATTTCTCTTGGTTCTTATAATATGTCGGGAGGATCTGCTGTTCAAGCTTGTTGTAGAGATCTTCGATGTCCTTATCTTGGTCGACCTCTTCCTCGACATGGCTTGGACGTGGTCCTATCGCCCATCCTGTCATGCCTTCGACATGGCCTTCGAGCCACCAGCCGTCAAGGACTGAGAATTGCGGCACTCCGTTAAGTGCTGCTTTCATGCCTGACGTACCTGATGCTTCCCTCGGCCGGAGCGGGTTGTTGAGCCATATGTCGACGCCGCTTGTCAGGAGCTTGCCTAAAAACATCTCATAATTGGGCAGGTAGACGATATCGATCTTTCCTTTGAGTTCCTGGATATTGTCCCAGATGTTCTTGATGATCTCCTTTCCTCCTCCGTCGTGCGGGTGTGCCTTGCCTCCGAAGATGATCTGGAACTTCCCTGCCGTCTTGTAGATCTCAAGAAGCCGTTTTCGGTCGGTGAAGATGAGATTTCCTCTCTTGTAGGTCGCTGCACGGCGGGCGAATCCGATGGTGAACACGTCTTCCTTCATGTGGGTTCCCATCTTCTGGTTGACAAAATCGAGCAGCTTTTTCTTCGCTTTCTGGTGCGCTTCCCAGACTTTGTCTTTTGGGAGGCCTAGGGCATAGCGAAGCGTCAGCTCATCTGTTCTCCAAGATGGGATGTATTTGTCGAAGAGCTTCGCCATCGGGTCAGAGACCCAGCTTGGTGCATGGACGCCGTTCGTGATTGCCTCTATGCTGTAGCCGGGGAACATTTTCTTGGAAACTTCGCCGTGCTTCTTGGCGACGCCATTGATGTAATGGGAATGGTGCAGGGCGAGATAAGTCATGTTCAGCTTGTTTTCGTGGTCGATGATGTTATTGTGGTGGAGCTCATCAACATTGGTAAAGTCCCTGAGGACGCTCTTGGCAAGATCGATCTCGAATGAGTCGTGGCCTGCCGGAACCGGGGTGTGGGTCGTGAAGACGCACATCTCGCGTACTTTGTCAAGGTCTTGACGGTGCCTGTTCATAAGTTCGAGCGTCAGCAGTGCAGCGTGGCCTTCATTCATGTGGTACTTCTCAAGGTCTTCATGGCCGAGCGCCTGAAGCATCCGTACGCCTCCTATGCCGAGCAGTGCCTCCTGCAGCAACCGGTAGCGGCGGTCTCCTCCGTAGAGGTTGCGCGTCAATGCCCTGTCTTCTTCGCTGTTCTTCTCGAGATTGGAATCGAGGAAGAGGACGGGAACAACATTTCCCTTCACGCCTTCCACGACGTACAGCCACACCTGCAGCAGGATGTCGCGTCCTTCGAGCTTGATGTTGACCCTGCTGTCAAGAAGCTTGAGATGTTTTGCCTTATCCCAATTGACGGGAACCTCTTTCTGGTTGCCGTCTTCAAGCTCTTGGTGAAAGTATCCTTTCTCATAGAGCAGCGTTACGGCAACAGCGGGAATCCCTTTATCTGCAAATGATTTGATGGTGTCTCCTGCCAGCACGCCAAGCCCTCCTGAATAGGTTGGGATTTCCGGTTTCAGGCCGATTTCCAGCGAGAAGTATGCTATCTTTCTGTCTTTTGGATCTTCTTTCAGGTAGTATTCCATGGCGCGTAACCTCTTGCTAATCATTATTCACCGAGTGATGTCGAATTTTTAGCATCTGCCCTTTTATTAATGTTTTCATATGGCGCTCTCCTTGCGGAAACAACGTCGAAAAAAAGCATTGGAGGTGGCGATTCACCACTTAAGAATGACTGGCAAAGTATATAAAACAAACTTGCATAAAAAAGCATAACTGTAACACTATTCCGTAAATTGCTAATTCGAAATTAGCGAATTACGAGCATCATATATGTATGCGCGAGCTGATTTGATGGATATGCGATCATTATTTCATTCACGAAAGGCGATAATGGGTGTCTCTACCCTTATCATTTTTATAACGGCGATCCTTGTTTCTGCCGTTGCTGCTTCTGTCATTGTAAGGACTGTCGGTATCCTTCAGGAACGTGCGTTCACTGTCGGTACTGAAGTAAGGAATAGGCTTGTTACAGCGCTTGATTATATCAGCATCACATCGTACAACAACATAACATTAGAGCGTGCATATGGACTTACTGTCCTTGTCAGGACTCGGCCAGGCTCATATGCGTATGATCTTGCTTC
>JBMCSP010000088.1:0-4130 GCA_048624455.1 Nanobdellota archaeon | reverse complement strand
ATACCATCATGTGCTTGGGGAGAAGGACATGAACGTCCTTGATTCACCGTTCCTCGGTCCTGATGGTCTGCCTGAGAAAAAAGATGGCATAATCAGGATGGCAGAATCTAAAGGTCTTTTCTGCACCAAACTCAGGGAGAAAGAACTGTTGCAGAGAGTCGCAGAACTCATCCATGACAACAAAATTATCGGATGGTTCCAAGGGCGTATGGAATTCGGACCGCGGGCCCTGGGCAATCGATCTATTCTCGCAAATCCATGCAATCCTGATATGAAAGATATCCTCAATAAACGTATAAAGAAGCGCGAGGAGTTCCGCCCTTTCGCGCCGGTCGTCTGCAGTGACGATGCAGAGGTTCTCTTTGATATCGACAGACCATTGCAGAAACCGACAGACTATATGCTCATGATCTATCCTATCAAAGAAGAGATACGCAATAAGATTCCATCTGTCGTGCATCTTGACGGGACAGGACGTCTGCAGACTATCGAGAGGATGATGAACCCACGCTACTATGATCTTATCAAAGAATTTGGAAAGATATCCGGCATCCCTGTCCTCATCAATACATCGTTCAATATTCGAGGACAGCCGATCGTCTGCACCGCAGAAGAGGCGATAGAAACATTTTTTAAAGCAGATCTTGACTATCTTGTTGTCGGCGATCAGTTGGTTTCAAGATGAAACGCTACCAAAAAATACTCAGAGGACTGTTGAAAGCATATACCTTTGCAGTGCTCAGTCTGATCATCTTCATCATCGTGTATGGGTTCTTTGAAACAAAAAAGACAGAAAAGGCACTTACCGGCATCGAAGAGCACGAGATCCTCACAGTAGAGAAGCTAGCACAAAACGAATACAAGATACCCATACGCATAGAAGAGCAGACAGAAGATTATGTGCGATATCTGTTCGATCATTTCAACATAGAGCACAAGTTAAACTACTCACAAGAAAAGATCATCTATGTCTATGGTGCGTCGACGCCGGTCGATTCAGGTGGCAAGACATTTCCCCAATATCTTGACGATATGAACAAGAACTGGACAGTATACAACTTCGGGGTCCCCGGACTGGAATCAAACCATATAAAGGATTTCATCAACTTCACACTCAACCACAGAAAAAAACCAGATATTGTCATAGTATACATGGGACACAATGATTTTACTTATAGGTTCCCTGGAATAGAGACATTCCAGATCTTCTACAAAATAGGTTTCATGCTTTCACCAAGAAAAGAACAGTTCGGCAATAGTTACTGGTTCGAACGGGCATACAAAGGACCTCTCTTCAAACTGCTGCAAGAGACCGGACTCATAAGCTTCAATGACACACTCATCAGAGAGAATACTCCTGCGATCGTGGGTAGATACAAGCAAAATATGGACGACATCATGAGGACTCTCAAAGAGAAAAATATATCTACAATCATCATGACCCCTATATCAAACCTGGAGCTGGAACCATATGGCGACATAGATACTGCAACAGCATTCTACGATGAAGCGATGCACGAAGATAGCTATGGGAAACGAATCGAGTTGCTTGAGCGAGCAAGGGATGCGGAGATATTCACCAGGATCATACGTGCCAAGAGCGGAATCAACGAGTACCTCAGATCGATCGACAAAGAGGGTATAAGCATTTTTGACCTGGAGAATACATTCAAACAGAAGAATTTCAGTTTTGGTGATCAGCACTTCAGGGACCGCGTCCATTTCAGGGATGAGACACACAAGATGGTTGCAGAAGAACTCAATAGATTTATTAACGATCAAGATATGCGCAATGACAATGAGACGAAGACGATTAAAACGGACATTGGCCAGTGAACTTTTTGTTTTTCTCATGCAGAACAAGCGATGGTGGCTTCTCCCAAGTGTCATCCTGCTTCTCATCATCGGAGTCCTCATCATCTTCGCCCAGACCTCAGCAGTGACACCGTTCTTCTATGTATTGTTCTGAAACAGATATATGCAGCCATATTGCAGCCAGATTTGCACAACATTTTTATAGCTCCATAGCGAAAAAACATGCATGGAACTCAAAGCGTTCTATGCCCTTATGGACAAGACCAAGAAGGTGAAGAAACGGCTCGTAGATAATGCTCTTTCTGAGAAAAAGACAGACAAAGATCTCAAGCTGCTGGTGAAGTATAAAGCAGAGCTTGAGGCTATGCCGAGATCGAGAGGGAAATATATCATAACCTCTAACGGGAAGAAGCTCCTCTTCGATCTTTCCTACGAATTGGGCGAGCTCAAGAAAGATATCGATTACTTTGAGAAAGGAGAGGAACGCTTCATCAGAAAAATGACGGAAAAGAAAAAGGACATCAACCCAGAAAAGGAATCAGCGAATGTCGTAAAAAGACTAAAAAAAAAGGTCTTCAACTGCTTCATCACCGACCGGGACGGTACGATCAACAACTACTGCGCCCGATACATGTCTTCTGTCCAGTCAGCCTACAATGCCATCTTCCTGACAAGATTCGTCAAAGAGCTTGTCGGTCATGCGATCGTCGTCACCTCAGCCCCTCTTGACGGCATCGTCTCGCTCAGCATCAATCAAGAAGACATATTTATCTATGCAGGCTCGAAAGGAAGAGAGTTTCTCGATGAAGACGGAACGAAAAGGACAGAAGCGATGACTAAAGAAGAGAAAGAGCTCATCGATCTGCTCGAAGAAAGGATAGTTAAGCTTCTCGATAAAAAAGAATACCAGCGTTTCGGGTATATAGGCTCAGGATTCCAGAAGAAGTTCGGCCAGATAACTGTAGCCCGGCAGGATATGAGCGGATCTATCCCAAAAAAAGAATCAGAAGCATTTCTCAAGAAGATCACTGGACTTGTCAGGGAGCTTGATCCTGAAGAGAAAAGGCTCGCCATCGAAGACACTGATCTCGACATCGAGGTCATCCTCACGACAGGGAAGAAAAAAGCCTTTGACAAAGGAGATGGGATCAACTACATCGCAAAAACTCTCGACCTCAAGCTCAATAAAGGCATAAATCTCGTCTGCGGCGACACCGGGTCGGACATAGCGCTTGCAGAGAAGACGCTTGCCAAGAACAAAGATACCGAAGTCATCTTCGTGACCACCGACATGAAGCTCAAAAGGAAGGTGAAGATGGTTGCACCGAAAGCGATGTTCGTCTCATCACCAGATACGCTCATCATCACATTTTATAAACTAGCAAACCAATAAACGAAGTACCATGGCAATCAACGGATGCGCTGGCGCCGTCTTCGATCTCGACGGTGTCATCACAGAGACTGCAACGATCCATTTCAAGGCATGGAAAGCCATGTTTGACGATTTTCTCAAAAGCAAGAACCTGCCGGAGTTCACTGAAAAGGATTATCTCTCCTACGTCGACGGCAAACCACGATACGATGGTGTGCAGAGCTTCCTTGACTCGAGAAAGGTCAGCCTTCCCTACGGGTCTCCCGATGACAAGCCGGAAAAGCAGACGGTCTGCGGACTCGGCAACAAGAAGAACGAACAGTATCAAAAGATCATCAAACAAGACAAGCCCCATGTGTTCCAGTCAAGCGTCAGGTTTGTCAAGCAGCTCAAGAAGCAGGGGCTCAAAGTAGGTATCGCATCGTCAAGCAAGAACACGAAGCTCATCCTGAAACTCACCGGTTTGACGTCTCTCTTTGATACGATCGTCGACGGCATCGTTTCAGCAAAAGAAGGGCTGCAGGGAAAACCTGAGCCCGACATCTTCATCAGGGCTGCAGAGAATATGGGCGTCCGCCCGGCGCATTGCATCGTGGTAGAAGACGCAGTCTCGGGAGTGCAAGCGGGATCAAACGGCCACTTCGGACTTGTCGTCGGCGTCAGACGGGGAAAGGAACTGTTGAAAGCCGCGGATATCGAAGTAAAAGATCTGGGCGAACTGACGATCACGAAGGTCAGGAGATGGTTCAGCGATGACATCAACAAGAAGGGGTGGGTATTCGATTATCACAGCTACAGCAAAGAAGGCGAGAGCGTCAGGGAAGCGATCTGTGCGGTAGGCAACGGATACCTCGCAACGCGAGGATGCCACGCGACAGAGAGGGATAACTCTGCAGAGCACTATCCCGGAACATACCTGGCAGGCATCTACAACAAGCAGGCC
>JBMCSP010000087.1:0-4173 GCA_048624455.1 Nanobdellota archaeon | reverse complement strand
CTTCCACCACGGTTCGTGACGATAGCTGACGCGATCTTCATGATCGGCTCCCAATCAGGGTCTGTCATGTCAGTGACCAGAACTTCTCCTTCCTTGAAGTCATCGATGTTGTGGACATCCTTGATGACATGGATCTTTCCCGCACCGATGCGTTCACCGACTGAGTTTCCTTCGATAAGGACAGGACCTGGCTTGACCTTGAGCTCATACTTCTTGACGACACTCAGATCCTTACGGGACTGGACAGTCTCAGGACGTGCCTGGACGATGAAAAGCTCACCGGATTCTCCGTCTTTTGCCCATTCCATATCCATCGGCTTGAAGTGGCCTGCCTTACCTGAATAATGATCCTCGATGATGCATGCCCACTCAGCAAGTTTCAGCACTTCATCATCAGTGATGGCAAACTTGCCCTGGTCTGTCTTGTCGACATTGACGATCTTCGTAGGTTTCGTACCGCCGACATTATAGATCATCTTGATAGCTTTCTCACCGAGCTGTTTTGAGATGATCGGCTTCTTGCCCATGCGCAGCGTCGGCTTGAAGACATAGAACTCATCAGGATTGACCGAGCCCTGGACAACAGTCTCGCCAAGGCCATAGGCGCTGGTGACAAAGACTGCATCCTTGAAGCCTGATTCAGTATCGATGGAAAACATGACACCTGAAGCAGCCTTGTCGGAGCGTACCATCTTCTGGACCGCTATGGAGAGGCCGACCGAGAAATGATCGAAATGTTTGTCTTCCCTATACGAGATCGCCCGGTTGGTAAAGAGCGAAGCAAAGCATTTCTTGCATGCCTCGATGAGAGACTTTTCGCCACGGATGTTAAGGTAGGTCTCCTGCTGCCCTGCAAAACTTGCGTCAGGAAGATCTTCAGCAGTAGCGCTCGACCTGACTGCAACATCAGTATCGTGTCCATACTGCTTGCAGATGTGACCGTATGCCTCGATGATTGCGCTGCGTATCTCTTCAGGAAGAGTCATATGCGTGATGAGCTCCCTGACCTTTCGTCCGCGTTCAGCAAGATTCTTCATGCTGCTCGTATCAAGGTCAGCAAGGATGTTTCGTATCTCATCCTTTGCACCGTTCTTCTCGAGCATGTAATGATATGCATAGGCTGTTACTGCAAAGCCGTTAGGGATCTTGACGCCCTTGTTCGTCAGCTCACGATACATCTCTCCAAGAGATGCATTTTTACCGCCGACAAGCCCGACGTCATCTATTGATAGTTGATCAAACCAGAGAATGAATTCCTTATCTTTTTCCATCATACCAACCTCGTAAATCGTATATGTCGATTTAGATAATCTTCGTTTATAAAATTTTATGACCACTTGGGAATGAATTTAGAGCTTTTTTGCAGATGGTCAGTCGTTATATAGCCATAATGAGTAAGAGTTAAATAATGAAAGGACCTGCCAGAGAGCATGAAAAAGATTTGGTTCGTCATGCCGATCATCGCCATGCTCTTCTTGCTCAGCGGATGCGACGATCAAATCGAGATAGAAGAACAGGATCCGGTCATCGTGGACAGCAACAACCAGCCCATCAATGTTACAGAGGTCCTTGAGAACGAGACGGCAGAGGACGTCGTCAAGAATGTAGAGCGCGACGATATCTTCAAACAGAAAGGCAGTCCCGACAAGACATTTCCTGTCTACCTCGATGAGATCAACGATACGTCCGCTTCTGTGCAGAAAACATTGGCGCTTTTTGACATGATGGACATCTATCTCCAAGAAAGCGTAGTCAAAAAGATCACACTGACGAAAGTTACCATGAGCAACATATACCTTTCTATCGACGGAAGACAGGCTCAAGTATATGAAGAAGGCGACTCGATCGAAGTTTCCGACGGTTATCACATGCGCATCGACGATGTCCTCTACAATGAGGAAGGGGAACGCTACCTGAGCATGGTCGAATTCACGTTCTACATGAAGAAAGAAAGACGTTATCCTGAGTATCTTGTCGAGAGGGATATCGGCCTTCATCAGTATATCAGATCGGAGAAGCGCGGCGACGACTACGAAGCGGTCTATCTGGATGCAAAAGTCACTGTCGAGATGGGAGAACGCTTCACAGCCCGCCATTCCAACGACAACCACGTTATAGAGTATCTTGATGCAAGCCTCTATAAGTTCCCTGACAAGGAAGGCGTCACTTGGCTGAGCCTGCGCGGAGACGAGGAGTACATCATCACGGTCAACAGGAACGCTGAGTCGTTGATTAGGAAATATCTTGAGCGATACCCGTCCTTCATCACCGCCAGGACATTCTGCGAAAAAGAATTCTTAATCGACGAACAGGAAGAGAAGACTGTAGAATTCCAAGGCAAAGAGCTGGTCGTCAACGCTGCAGCGATCCTTGATTCGACGCTTGACGTCAAGCTCATCATCAACAACAAGATATCTGAAAGACTCGGAACCAAAGAGGCGACGAGCATTGAAGGGGTTACCTTCATCATCGATGAGGTTGATCTCAACTACGATGGAAATACAGACAGGGTGAAGATCTGCCTGGTCTGAGCACATGGCATAGAAAATCTTTTAAGCATACTTCTCAAGAAAAGATGTATGCATATGAAATCAGCAGTGACTGCAGGCATCTCTTTCGGTTTGACATCAGGTGTCATCACGACGCTCGGCCTCATGGTCGGCCTTACCTATAGCACCCGATCAGAGCTCGCAGTCTTGGGCGGCATAGCGACGATCGCCATCGCTGACGCATTCTCTGATGCTCTTGGTATGCACATCTCCGAAGAATCCCATAAAGGCATCTCAGAAAAGACGATATGGGAATCCACATTCGCGACCCTCATCTCAAAATTTCTCATGGCTGCAACATTCATCGTGCCGGTCATCCTTCTTCCTCTCAATACCGCAATCCTGGCAAGCATCATCTGGGGATTCTTGCTGCTCGGCGTGCTCAGCTACCATATTGCAACACATAGAGACGAGAAGCCCATGCATGTTATCATCGAGCACATCTCGATTGCCACTTTAGTGATCGTGGTGACCTTTGTCGTCGGTTGGAGCATCTCGCTCATCGTCTGACCATGCAACAGGGATACGTCAGAATTCACCAAGTGTCTTTTGCTTCTTTGCCTGCATGAGCCTGCTTCTCGCGATCAACAAAGAGATGTCATAGTTGAACCTGCGCCGTATGAGCTTTTTCGCATAGAGGAGCATGAGCTCTTCACATCCGAACTCGAGCGGCTTCTTCGCAAGCGTCTTTCGCACAGTTTCCCTGACGACCCAGACACCAAGAGAAGCATAGTAGTCTGTCGTGATGAAGCGCATGAGCATGACAGAGCCCTGACGCTTTCTCTTGTTCAGGAACTCAAGCACAGGAAGGCGAGCCGCATAATAGCCTCCTGCAGTTTCCTGAGCATATGATCTCCTCCCAGAGAAACCCTCAGAATCGCTCTCCGAGCTGACCCCGGCGGCGGGATTTTCCGCTTCCATGTCGAAGGTAAAATTCTCTATGAACTCATAGCTCCAGTTCCCGGGAAAGAAAAGAGCGAGAAAGTAGTTGCCGAGGTATTCAGCAAAGTACGCCTCATGACTGACATGGTTTGTATATCGCTTGACATCATCAAGAAGCCCTTTGCCCAGTGAATCGTCGACTGCGGTTATGCTCCAGCGTGTAGGTACGAGCTTTCGCTGCGTCCTGACCCCCAGGTTGCCGACGCTCAGCACCTTGGTAAGATAATGCTCATCAAAATGATGCCTGTAGAGGTCATTAAGAGCATCTGATGCCTTGTAGTCAGGATCAGAGACCGCCTTGTCAACCTTTGTGGGGATCCTGACGTTTTCGGTTATCGTGGCTTTTGCTAGCGGGACTGCAGGGCCATGGGGGCTTGCCTCGCCTTGGAAAGAGAGTCGAAACCGCGGCATGTCCTTGAGATGGATCTCAGTGTCGACTGTCTTTTGCGACAACGAGATCTCTTTTGCTAGGTCATTGAGCTTCTCTTTCGCAGTACGCGGTGCAGCGATCGTCGATCTGAAGCGGGAATTGACAAGCGAGGAGCGAAGGTTTGCGATCCTGTTGAATCCGTATTCTTCACGCGACCACTTGAGCGGGTTGTCAAGATTGTCATCCTTTTCCTCAGAAGAGAGCAGACCGACATTGACATTCGGATAGCCGAAGCGTCCGACGAAGACATTC
>JBMCSP010000086.1:0-4285 GCA_048624455.1 Nanobdellota archaeon | reverse complement strand
TCGGGGTATCTCAGCGTGACGTACTACAATGTCGAGGCACCGGCTGATGAGACCACCCACCTAGAGACGCTGCTTCAGATTGACTCAAGCTACAGCGGCACAGGAGACGCTTCCGGCACGATCACCGATGCGTTCACAGGCAGTTCTCTCAGCGGCGTGGATGTCAGCCTCAGATCAGGCGTCAATTCCTATACGGGAACCGTTGTAGCGCAGACCACGACTGACGGGTCGGGCGACTACTCGTTTACCGGTCTTGACGCAGGCCACTACACGGCAGAGATCGAGAAGTCGGACTATACGACTGCCTACTTTACCCTCTTTGTCCTCGGTGGAGAAACGACGACCGGCAACAACTCGTCCATGACACCGAACCTTGCATCAGGCGAGATCCGCATCATCCTCGACTGGGGGCAGGAGCCGAGCGACCTGGACAGCCACACTACCGGCCCCATCGAGGGAAGCAGCGACAGGTTCCATATCTACTATTCTGTGATGGGCGACGAGAGTTCCAGTCCCTATACCGAGCTGGACGTCGATGACGTCACGAGCTACGGCCCTGAGACGACGACGATCTACCAGCAGTTCTCCGGCGACTACTTCTTTTACGTGCACGACTACAGCAACCGGTATGCCACTAGCAGCACCGATCTTGCCAACTCGGGCGCACGTGTCCGTGTCTATTTCGGAAGCAGCCTGGAGAGGACCTTCTACGTCCCCTCAGGTGACGGGACCCTTTGGAAGGTCTTCAAGCTGGACGAGACGACGATCACACCCATCAACCAGATGATGTATGAATCTTCTCCGTCCGGGGTCTCCGCACGAAGTGTCGGTACTCTGCAGGATGAATCAGGGCTTTTCGAAGGTCTCCCTCGCAAGTAGTCTGATCCGCACATCTCGGCGCGCCTTCCTTTTTGGAAGGCCGCCTCCTTATGCTTTCTCTTTATCGAGAAGGCAGAAAGGGGCGACCGCCTCTTCACTGTCTGAAGCGCAGCAAAGCCATGCTGATGACGTCGTCGGCGTCGGGCAAGCAAACGCTAGCGCCAATCAAAGGAGCACCCCCATGAGGATGCGCAAGTCAGAACGTCAGCTGCTCGAGATTGCCCGTAAAAACAGCGATCGCCGGTTTGCCGAGGAACTGCGTAGGCAGAGGGCTGCGCGCCAGAAGCACAGTGTCGCTTCTTCCGCACCCGATACACCCGATACTTCAGGTTCTGCGAACTAGGCTGCTGCGGCTCCTCTCCCCAAAAAGGAGAGGAGCCTTTCATCGCACATCAATCACAGACATCACGCAGCAGACGCTGCAAGAGGAATCAAAAAATCCAAGCAAGACACCATCACCGAACGACGCTTCGAGGCGAGAGAACGCCTCTGGCACAGATGCAGACAGCATACCGATGGAAGGGCCTGCGGGCGCCGGCAATCACATCGCTGACCGATGAGGTCATCATCGTTTCGCCTTACAAAGAACGGCAAGAATAGCTGGGACGATACGGCCTGCATGCTGGCTTTGAGTAGCGGCATTACATGAAATCTCTCAAACACCCTGCAATCGAAAGGAGTGATAGCACGGAGAATATGGAGTGGAATCATCTTGTTCCCTGCACTGGTTCTCATGAGCCATCATGTAGATCCGGCAGCGGTGCAGGAACCGACTGCGATCATATGGCAGATGGATGAAAAAGAGAAGGATAGACGATGGCAAGAAAACCATCTTCCTATCGAATAAACGATCAAAAAAGGAGTTATCAATGGAAGCAAATCTTGAACTGACTATTGCAAACTTTGTCGAAGGGTGCCTTGAACGAGGTACTGTGGAGAAAGCGATGCTTGTACAGATCGAGATAAGATTCGCCATATATGAGCCAAAAGAGATATCGAACCGCATCTACCCCCAGTTCCTTTTCTACCGACCAAACAACTACACCAAAGTGTTCTTCCTAAGCAGTGATTCACCTTTCATCATGATCAGCAAGAAAGATAGGTGGAACATGGTGGCAGACCACGACAGTTGCTGGCGGACTGATGGGCTACACATACTCTTTGACCTGTGGCTCAATCTTCGCAGCATCATGAGGCATAAAAAGGAAGAGTTCGAAAAACGATACAATACCTCCGTCGAACTCTCCGAAGACTGCGCAGTCACCGAAGTCAAGATGATCGACATCGCTCCGCTTCGTCAGCGCAAAGAGAGACTTCCCGACTACCAGCACAAACAGATGAAACTCAAAGACCTCTGCGATAAGCAGTATATCATTGTTCAGGCATAATCATCCAAAAGTGCCTTACCAAGGTGTTGCCTCAGGATCAGATCTCATAAATCCTATCAAAGGAGCTTGCCATGTCAAACACATTTCACAACATCAAAAATCCGAACGCAAAAGGAGAGAATATCTTTCGGGACGTCTGCAAGATGCAGGGGTACCGCTTCGGATCGCGAAAACTCAATCACGTGTCCCGGGGCCATATCCGCGCATGCCAACAGGACGAGGAGCGTGTCGAGCGCCTCAGGGTTCTCACCATGAAGGATCTGATCGACACGACCGGCATCAACCTCTACGCCGAGGAAGAACTCAAGCGCGAGTTCGAAGCCAATTTCAGCTGGAGGAGCACACGATGAAAAAAGGGATTATTTTCGGCAGCATCCTTGTCCTCATCGGATACATTACCATGCTCATGAATGGATTCGACATCCAGATAATGTCTTCATCGGACCCGGCAGCAGCATGGGCAGGAGCGCTTGTCGCAGGTTTTGGAGCTCTCAGCATCATCGCAAGCCTGGTAACCAGACGGAATTGGTTTTTTTCAGAGTAGAAAGGAGGAAACAAGCAAAGAAGGACATAGGATCAAGAACATCGAAAGGGTCATGCATGATCGCATGAAGCGGGGCGAGTTGATCTTTGAGGATCAGGCTGAGGCGATAATCGCTGATGTCGAGACGCTCAAGCATTTCGAAAAAGGATAGAGGAGTGCCGGTGGATACTGAAGTTTCTGACATACTCAAGCACCAAAACCAAGATGAGCGCGACATCATCAAAGCAGGCCTTGAGTTTTTCAAGGAGATGAGAGGCCTTGACCCTGAGCGCATCGAAGAAGAGGTCAGGGAAGAGATGATGCTCTTCGACAGAGAAGATAAAGAGGTGTAGCCTCTTATCATAATTTTTTCGGGAGGACGAATATGAAAGATTCGTTGAACATCGGAGCACTTGAGCTTTCATTGGACGAGATGACCGAGTACATGGGCCTTGTCCAGCTACGAAGGCAAGAAGGGATTCTTGACGACGACATCGTGGACGAGCTCATGGAACTGAGCAAGAAGCACGGGCATTCACTCACCGCCATGCAGGCGGAGGAAGTCCTTGAGGAGATCGACGCGATCAAGCCGCTCTGAAATCTGACGAAAGAGGATCTATGGCAGAAGGAACCGGCAGTTCAGGAAAAGGATTCACTCTCCATCTGAGAAAAAGAACGAGAGGAGCGACGAAGGGATGTTTCCATGCGGCTTCCATCTTTCCAAGAAGACAAAGCTTCTTTCCAAGAAGACAAAGCTTCTTTCCAAGAAGACGAAGCTGCTCAGGATCGTCGGCATCGCCATCCTCTGCATCTTTATCGTGGCCATTGGAGAAGCCTTAGTCAGCATCCTCTGGATCTTATCGGAGAGGCCTTGCATCGGTCGATACATGCAGGGTCTCTCCTTCTCTTCCTGTCTTCCTCAAAAGAGGGGATAGAAAGGGGATCGATTCTGGATACAGCAATCAAAGCCCACGGAGGCAAGGAGGAATCATATGAAGATAATTATGAGCGACGAAGGTGTGCTCGCGCTGAGCATACTCAGTGGAACTGGTTTCAGGTTCCTGTTCGATGAAGACCAGGAAGGAGTCTTATGTGAAATCCAGCGATTCGTCAAAGAGAACAAAAAGCAGCTCTCCAAGGCCCTTAAGGAGATGGAGAACAACAGCATCCAGTCAAGAGTATGGAAGAGAAGCGAAACGGAGCTTGGACTCCGGAATGAAGAGCTAGCCGAACTCACCGACAGGTTCAGATCGCATTTCATCGGCTTCGCCCAGGCGTACGGGTACGATGCCGGCTACACCCAACGCGGAGGACATGAGATCCTCATTGTCCGGCACAAGGACAAGAAAACGAAAATTATACGTCTATAGGAGGTATCAGATGAAAATCACAGTGAAAACGATGCCCTTCGTCAGCATGCTGCTGCTCTTTTTCTTGGGTATGCAGGTTCAGGCGCAGACTGTGCTTGACTCAGCTGACATCTTCGACAGGGGAG
>JBMCSP010000085.1:0-4300 GCA_048624455.1 Nanobdellota archaeon | reverse complement strand
GTATTAGGGCCTACTCCTGCGTGGAATAGGGGCGGACAATATAATAGTACATACCACCCATTGGTTCATGATTCAAAGGAAATACGATGCCAGACATCTTTCTTCAACTGGTCGATATCATACAACGGAGATGCCATCATTTGCTGTTGTGATTTTTCTCAAAAGACAATTTTGTTAACGAAAGAGTGGAAAATAAACCTCACAGAGTTACAAAAAAAGATACAGGAACTTCAAAGCCAAGTTCCCTCTATCTGTGAGAGATGCAGGAAGCCCAAGGATAATATGTATCAAAAAATCATTGCGAAGAATCTGCATCGAAAAAGTATACATCATCACCAATAGGATGGACAATATTTTCAGCCACAACAATTCCAGACTCTTCTGAAAGGGCCACGATAGCATCATCAGAAGATTCCTCGATAAGTTTCTTCCGATGATGCTCTTGGGAATAATGAGGAAAAATCAATCGCTGATAAAACCCAAGTCCCTGCAGATAGACAGATTCCTCTTGTTCATCCAAATATTTGGTTAAACGTATCGAGGATCCAAGGATAATGGCACCAGCACTACCACCATATATTACCTTGTCTGGATCTTGAGCATACTGCCAAAGACGTTTATCAAAACCGCTTTCTCTGATTTGCTTCATGAGCACGAATGTATTCCCTCCACCGATGTATATTGCAGCATACTTCTTTATTTCAGTGATTGTCATGCTTGAAAGATCTGTACACATAGTGATCTTCTTTATTCCATGGGCATCGAGAGTCTTTGTAATCCATGAAAGACAATCATCATACGAGATATTTTTGTTCTTCATCGCCACCGGTATATAGAGCACGTTTTTTGGTAGTTGAAGATGGCTGGCGAATGCAGAGTCAAAGGCAAAGGACTGTATTTCATCACCCCCTCCAGAAAAGAATATTTTCGCCACAGATGAAGAAAAAGAAAGAAGAATATATTCTTTTCGAAAGTTGCTAATAGAGATGTACATAACCATTTAGGAAATCACGAGTGATATCAGGAATCCTATCAAGTTCCATCCGTATGGCAGAAATCAAGTTATCTCTCTGCACAGAATCAGCACCATAGAGAACTATTGTTACATCCTTTGGGTCAAGAAGCGCTCGTCCGCTCTGGCTGGTAAGAAAAACGTCGGTCTTTAATGAAAATCGCTCATAAAGCATCTTAGCAATTCTTTGAGCTGATTCTGTGTATATCATTCCAACATGATAAACAGGATTCTTACCTGAAGCTCCTTCCATCGAATAAGCACGAGTCATATTTATTAGACCATTTCCACGATTGCCTCGCCCTACAAAACCCTCATCACCCATCTATAGATGATCCAGTTACTGTCAAATACAGTTCGACAGCTTCATAATCGTCTCGGGTATTAAGGTTAAGCTCAAGTTCAAAAGATCGGTCAACACACATCACAATCTTTTCAATCTCTTGACTGACTATAGAACGATTTTTTTATAGTCGTCAAGACATGAAACAAATGCTGAAATTTGAGGTACGCATGCCGTCATGCATATTTTTTTCCATGTTGGGTGGCAGTTATTTTGATATCAGAACCAAGCCATTGTTTATCGCTCTTATAAGAAGGATCATTGAGCTTTTCCTCTATTGCCTTAACAAATTGTATCCAAAGCTGTCAATGGATAATAACCCACGCCAGTGGAAGTGTCATTAGAAACAAGATTTTTAAGATAAGATATGTCTTCCATCCCTCTAGGCTTGAACCAATGCGAACGCCTTCCGTTTGCATTCGCAGCAACTTGCCCAGGACTGCTTCCGGATGTCACCTCAAAAAGGATGGTTATATATTTATCAACATCAATCATAGGCAATCGTTTCTTGAAAAATTCTTTTGTTGCATCAACAAGAATTTTCTTGACAGGAATCTTTTCGTCTCCAAAAATACCGGACGCCCGACCGTTAAGAAGCACCCTGATAGGAGATTGTATTTTGCCTTCTCCGAAAGCAACATGAGCACTTCCGCCCATCATCCCCACCTTGTCGAAGTTATGATGTAAAATAGCACCGTATTTTTCAAGAACATATGAAGAATATGAGAGAGAGAAAGATGCGTCGCCAAAGCATCTGAATGCGTATCAGGATGCCCACGTCCCTTCAATTCAACCCTGTCAAATGAGGAGTCCAATGGCGGCCTATGATGGATAGTGATCATGCCATCTCGATCTTTCAAAGAACCTGCAGAATAAAGCTCTTTCATAAAATTTTCAGGAGTCATCTTCTTGAAAAACAGACTGAAATTTTTAAAAGTATCTCCTTGGGTCGCATAACATAAAATCTACGTTGGAACTTACAGAAAACTTTTTAATACATCAATGCAGAAGAAATGCTATGTACGGCGTCATGCTCTTTGGGGACAGCATCGCGTTCGGCAGAGGGAACCTGCCAAGCTACAGTTGGGCAATACTGCTCAAGCAAGAGTTTGAGAAGCACAATAAGTTCAACACGTTCTATAACCTTGCCATCCCTGGAGAGACAAGCACGACCTTGCTGAAGCGCTTCAACACTGAGGTAAAGGCACGAGCAGCATACAAGAGAAAAGATGACCACTTTCACATCATCATCTCGATCGGCATGAACGACTGCAAAGGTATAAACTCAGAAGCAAAGATCCAAGTACCAAAAAAGACGTACAGGAAGAACATCAAGAAGCTTGTCAGCCAGGCGCTCAAGCATACACCGCATATTACCATCATTGGCCTTACAGCAGTTGATGAAGATAGGACGCAGCCTTATGAGAACACCTTCTTCTCAAACGAACGTATCCTCGAATACAACGAGATTCTCCGAGAAGTGGCTCTTGAGAATAACCTACAGTTCATCGATGTCTTTGAGCTCTCACCAAAAGAGATCGCTGACGGTGTCCATCCGAACAGAAAAGGGCAGAAAAAGATATTCAAGAAGGTCCATGAAGAGCTTCATCTCTAAAAGTATCCTATCGCATTCCTGATATCATCTTTTAGCGAGGAAGATGCAAGATCAAGTTTTTCTGCTTCAGTTGACGTTACCCATGCATAATCAGTATGCTCTTTGCTCAACTTCACACCATCTCCCTTCGCTTTCGCTGCAAAGACGACCAGATAACCTTTGTCATACGTCAGGACACGCATGGGTTTTGCATCCGTGATGATAAGGCCAGTCTCTTCCTCAACTTCCCGCCGCAGGCTTTCAAACGCATCCTCACCATGGACGACATGGCCACCGGGGAAGTCCCACTTCGTCTTTTTGCGTGTATAATCTGAGTATTTGAGAAGAAGCACCTTTCGTCTATGAATGATCACCGCCTGTTGGCGGACCTTGAACAGAGCTCTTCGAACCATACAAGAATCAACTCAAACCTTCAGGATATACTTATCAAGGACTTTCCTTGCTTCCTCGCGCTTCCTTCTGTGCTCGACAAGGTAACCGTTGAGCTTGTCGATGAGGATCTGCTTAAGCTCTCCAGTCAGCATAGTACCTGATGTGTACTCATCATGGATCTTTTTCAGCACTGCATCATCCTCTTCAAAATATGTCAACCAGTGGTATGCGACATCGACAGTGGTATCACCGCCTTTCCTGCGATGCTCTTCGACCGTCTCCCGTCCTCCGGAGAACGCATACTTGTTGATCTTTTTCTTGACCGTCTTCTCATCATCAGTGACGTAGATCGTCGCATTGTCTCCTGAACTGGTGCTCATCTTTCCATCACTCGACATGCCGCCAAGTCCAGGAAGGAACCTGCACTGGATGGATGCAGGCTTGTCATAGCCTAACTTTGGGATGATATCGCGCGAGACCCTGAAATGTGGGTCCTGATCGATCGCATGAGGGATAAGGCAAGGGATCTTTTTGCCCTTCATGACAGAAGGCAGGAATGCAGGGACAGCCTGCACAGCAGTGAAGAAGATCGACCCGATATTCGTATCGTTGCCGAAACCAAAGACAGATTTCACTGTACTATAGGTGATCTTTTTCGCCACTTTTGTCGCAAGAGGGTACATGACGCCGGCATGCTCTGAATCGATGATGATATGCGTCTTTTCCGGCTTGAAGCCAAGCGCGATGACATCAAGAGCATTTTCCCTCGCCATCCTGTTCGTCTCCTCAAGCGTCAGCTCCGGTTTGAACATGAATTTTTCGTCGTCGGTCATCTGAAAATACAGCTCGACATCAAAGACATCCTGAAGCCATTTCGTGAACATCCAGGGTACCAGATGCCCAAGATGCGTGTTCCCTGAAGGACCTCTTCCTGTATAGAGGAAGAACTTGTTCCCTT
>JBMCSP010000084.1:0-4335 GCA_048624455.1 Nanobdellota archaeon | reverse complement strand
ACGGCTCCAACGCCAAGATGGGCGAGGGCGACTGGATGGTGGTGGAGGCCGACGAGAGCGACGGCAGTTTCCTGAAGCTGCGCGGCTCGGTCGGCATCGTGACCAATATCGATGATTTTTCCACATCGTACCTGCCTGAACTGGATAAATTATCTCCTCAAGAGCTGCAGACCTTGGAGCTTGCGTTCAAGCTGAAGCGTTTCACGAAAAATGATGCAGTATCACGGACCGGCAACATGCGCGTCGAAGAGTTCCTGACAAGCCTTGTCAACAAAGGGTATCTTCACTACAAGAACGGCGAATTCACGATATCGACGACGTATGTATTGTCCCATCTGAGCAACTATGCCTGCTACCAGAAGATCGAGTTTTTGAACATCGAGCATGCCCACAAGCAGGAGGCGCAGGTCTCTGTGGACAAGATCAAGGAGAAGCTGGGCAAGTTCAGTGCCATCGTCGACCAGCGTGACTGCTTCATCCTGGGATACGATGTTGTGTATGAGTGATGCGAGGATATGTGCCACCAGTTTTCCATTATCTATCATATAGAGAACTTGAGAAGGCCATATCATCTTTTGTCAGATATTCCCCTTGTTCAATACGTGAGATCGCATCGTTCAGTATCTTGACAGTCTTTTTGTCTGAGAGTATTTCGACAGTCTCATGGAGTCTGTCAATATAGTCAAGCATCTCATCATACTTTTTTTTGGGAATCCTGACAGTTATGGCCATAGTATCTCTTATCTTCTATCCTTTAAAATGATTTCTTCCAATTTTCCGGAAAATTTCCATTATCTCTAGAAGGTCATTTTGGTTTGTCGAATATCTTCCGTATTTTCTTAGGCAACGCATATAAAGGCTAAAACGTAATTGTTATATAGTTTTGGCTATGTGTTCTCTATAGGTGATGCATAGTGCTTTCGACAACGATACAACTCAGCAAAGAGACAGTCGATGAATTGAGAAATCTGAAAAAAAAGAAGAGCCAGACCTATGATGAGTTGATAACTATGATGATAAAGATGCTGAAGACTTTGCGCAAAGAGAACCAGTATGACGAGTTCCTCTATAAAGTGCAGCAGGCAAAGATGAAGGAGCTGTGGGACAATGAAGAAGATGAGGCCTGGAATGAAGTTTAGCCCCGGCGATGTTATCCTGACGTATGTGCAGTCTGCCGACAGCTTTGAACTGAAAAAACGTCCTGCGTTAGTCCTGTTTGAGGAATTCAGTAATGTTGTTGTCGCGGACATAACAAGCAATACCGACATGCAAGGGATTCCCTTGACGCCAGAAGAAGGGGCCATAAAGAAAAGCGTCATCAAGCTCAACTATCTTTATACGATCTCTTCATTTATGATTGAGAAGCGTTTGTTTTCTCTTTCCAAAAGCAAGAAAAAGATTGTTCGTTCCGGATTGGTCTCTCGGCTCAGCGCTCTTGAATGATCATTGAACCTCTTTGCTGCCGCTTTTCTGATCTTTGCATCGATCTCTTCTACATCTTCTTGTGTAAGCTTGCTGTCTTTTGCAAGATCATCTGCAAGCTCTATTCGTGCAAGCTTTTCGATGATCGCTCGTCTTGCTACTTCACTCCATCGTATCTCGGGGTGTTTTTTCATCCTTTGATGTATATGATCCGGCATGGAAAGTGTCATATTTGTCATAGTATCACTAAGAAAAATAAGTGATTTCACATATTTAAGTGTTTTTTCAATCTCTTCAATCATGTGAGAATATCTGTGAAGAGCTTAAAATGTTCTTCTGAAGAGAATTTGTACTGTTCCCTATTGTTTTAGATTCTTTTCAGGTTCTGCCTGAGATCAAACGCTTTTTATATATTCGGGCGAAAGTGTGATGCACTGAAATCTGTCCTTTCCTTGGCTGAGATTTCAGAAGATGAGTTGGGCATCTATTCCTACTTTTTTCAAAAAGCATTAAAACCATCGTCTCTGCCACATCCTATGGAATCCAGAAAACGGACACTTGCAAAGGCCATAACATTCAGGATAGTGGCGACGCTCGCGACGGTGCTCATCATCTTCTTCTTCACAGAAGAGATGACGTTGTCGTTTGGTATAGGAATCGTTGACTTTGTTTCGAAGCTTTTCGTGTACTACGTGCATGAACGGGCATGGGAAAAGGTAGGATGGGGAAAGAGCAGACATCATTGATCCCTGTGATTCAGCAGAAAGATAGAAGAATCGGCGAGCTGGACCTGCAGCACGATGCTCATGCAGTATGATGCAAGCGGGTTCCCCTCAAGCTTATCTGTGCAGGTCTTGTAGACTTCTGTGTATCTCTTATGTCGGGCAAGATAATCATCCATATCCATCGATCTGATCTTTTTGAAAGAGTCCCTGAAATATCTGTTTGTCTTCTCAAGAATCTCTACCTTCTGCTTTCCCGCAAGATCTGCATACATATGATGATAGTTCCTCGCGGCACCCCAGAGGCTTAAGCTGATAGTGTAGTATGGGAACGCATCGTTACCGAGAAGGCGCTTTTTTCTGATGACGCGGACGATAAGGTCGCGCTGCTTAAGAACATTATTCCGAAGCTGTAATAGCTCTTGCTCTGCACTCCGTGTACCTGCTTTCAGCTCGTTCTCGATAATCTGTTGCATGGTCTGGATAGTATAGATCATCCGGTCTATGTGCATAGAGATATCAGTGTTCTCATCATCATATATGGTCCGCACGGTGCATTTTTGCTCAGAGACATAAAATACTTCGAATCCGTAGATCGAGTTTGCCGCTTTCTCAAGGTTCTGCAGCACCCGTCGGTCATCGAACATCACTTCGATACTGTCATAACCCCCTCTGTAAAGTCCGCCAAGGATGCTCCTGTATGCTTCAGGACTCATGAAATCCAGTTCTATACTTGTCGTTTGCGCTGGTTTTTTGCCTTCTGTCCTAAGAACAAGATCTGTATCTCGCTCGTCTATGATAAGCTCATCGCCTGGTTTCAGCTGCTGCTCACGTATCCATCTTGAAGGAAGCGACAGGGTCAACGCCCCTTTTCCTTGCTTGACCAATTTTCGTCTCATCCGAGAACGAGATGCAGCTCTCTTTTTAAATTTATAGAAAATATATAAAAAATATAAGATAAATATAAAACGTACTGTTCAACCATGCTTTTTATGGATAGACTTGATGAACTTGAGGCGCAGGCGATCTATGTCCTACGGGAAGCGTACAAGAAGTTAGGGAAACTGGCGATCCTCTGGAGCATGGGAAAAGATTCTACGGTGCTCATCTGGCTCGCAAAAAAGGCATTCTTCGGCCATGTACCGTTTCCCGTCGCGCACATCGATACCACATTCAAGTTCCCAGAGATGTATGAGTTCCGAGATAAGTATGCGAAAGAATGGGGGCTCAACCTGATGCTCCATGTCAATCAGGATGCGATCGATCGAGGCGTCAACTATGAAAATTCTGATATCACGACCGTCGTCCATGAGCTGAAAACCGTGGGTTTGCAGCAGTTCGTCGACAAGCATGAGTTTGAAGGTCTGATCCTGGCGATCCGGGCTGATGAGGAAGGATCACGATCAAAGGAACGCTTCTTCAGCAGGCGAAACAAAGATTTTACATGGGAATACACCGACCAGCCGCCTGAGCTCTGGGGACAGTTCAATACAGATTTCAAAAAAGGGGAGCATATCCGTGTGCATCCGCTCTTGCACTGGACCGAACTTGATGTCTGGGAATACATCAAGAGAGAGCATATACCGCAGATCCCGCTCTATTACGCAAAGGACGGCAAACGCTACCGGAGCGTCGGCGATCACCAGATTACCTTCCCCATCGATTCTGATGCCGATACGATCGACAAGATCATCGAGGAGCTTCGGACAACGAAGATCGCTGAGCGAGAAGGTCGTGGCCAAGACAAGGAAGACAAATATGCGCTCCAGAAGCTGCGTGCGCAGGGGCATATGTAGGCGATCATCATGAGAGATGCATTAAAATTCGTTCTAGCGGGCCATGTAGACCATGGAAAGAGTACGTTGATCGGGCGCATGCTGTTTGATACTGATTCGCTTCCGACAAGCGTCGTGAAGAAAGTAGAGACAAACTGCAAGGAGACCGGGCAGGACTTTGAATATGCGTTCCTCCTTGATGCGCTGCAGGAAGAGCAGGAGCAGGGAATCACGATAGATATCACCAAGATAGAATTTTCGACCGCAAAAAGGCATTATACGATCATCGACGCGCCAGGGCATAAGGAATTCCTCAAGAATATGATATCTGGTGCGTCGAGCGCTGAGGCCGCTATCCTGATCATCGATGCAGCAGAAGGTCTCAGAGAACAATCAAAGAAACACGCCTATCTGCT
>JBMCSP010000083.1:0-4363 GCA_048624455.1 Nanobdellota archaeon | reverse complement strand
TGCTCTTTGATGGTGTGAAGAAGTATGTCAAGATCCTGCTCATTATCCATGACGAACTGCGTCACGCCTTTTTTGAGAAGCTCGCTGACATCATCTTTCTTCCATGCCTGCGGAAGGAACATGACCCTGCTCATATCGTTGATATGCCTGAGCTCGTTCATGACATGGACGCTGAACAGTGCATCGGTATGCTCTTCAAGGATGGGGGTGATCTGCGGGTTGGTCTTTGAGCTGTAGGCAACACTGTCTGATATGGATGTGAGTTTCCTGTACTGTTTAAGGACAATCTTTCTTGAGATCTCGAAGTAGGGCTTCATAGCAATCCATCCTCCTCAAGCTCTTCAAGCGCTCTGATCATCGTGAGCGGAAACATGATCGTGACGTCGCCATTGACGGTCGCGATATCGCTCTCGTCCTTGACCTTTCCCCATGATTTCGCCTCCTGCGTCGTCGCTCCCGACATGGACCCTGATGACCTATGCGCTGTCGTCATGTAGACGGCATACTCCGCTCCGCCGTTGAGCAGCGTGGCGAGGATCGCGTGATGCTTGCTGATGCTTCCGCCAAGCGCGATGACGCCTTTCTTGTCGTCATGCGTCGTCGTGAACAGGATATTTCCGAAATCCTTGACGACATCGACGACGAAATCAGGATGCTTCTGCTGGAAGAGATAGAGATGAAATCCGAACGCTCCGTCGGTTATCGCGGGGCAAAAGATCGGGGTGTCGTTCTTCGCTGCCTGATAGAGGATCGAGTTCTCATCATCAAGCATGAGTCCGATCTCCTTGAGCATCTCTGAGACCGGCCAGCGTTTCTGCTTCTCATACAGCTTCTTGAAGTAAGGGGCGATCCTGTCCTCGAAATTCATGTAGCTCTGGTTGTTGATGAAGAGGTTTCCGACGCGGTTGATGCCCTTCTCGTGAAGTTCGACATCATCGCTTGCAAATGTTCCTATCGAGAACGTCTCTCCCGTCGCCTTCATGATATCCTCTTCCAGTCCGCCGACCGTCGTGACGATCGCGCTTGGGATCTTCAGCGCGATGAGCTGCGCAAAAAATCCGCGCAGGCCGGATGTGACCATGTTCGACGTAAAAGTAAGGAACACCTTTGCGCTGTTCTTCTTCATCTTGACGATGACGTCCGATGCTTTCCTGAGCTCGACGCTCTGAAACCCTATAGAGCCGTAGCTGTCCATGAGATCCTTGACGCTCATTCCCTGTTTCCATTTGAAATCCTTGACAGAAGCCATTGCAGTATCACCTTGTAGTATCGCTCTGAGAAGAGTATAGAGAGCTCACTAGAAAACCTCAGAATCGCTGGTTAAACGTACTCATGTCGTATGCGAAACGTGTGCTCATGATGCAGAAAAACCTGTCTTGTTTTATAAATATTTCTTAAAGACGTGTTTTTTTACAAGATGTTCAGTGTTATCTGGATCCTTTTCGGTTTTGGTGGATATTTTCTTATTTTTCATGAAGAAGAGAATTTAAACCGTAATCACTTGAGAACGTATGCGTATTGTATACAGCAACCATCTTTTGAGACGGATGACGATGAGGATAATAGAGCCTGATGTTCCGGTCAAGATCCTCAATGAGCCGGATATGCGGTTCTATGAACCTGCTAGAGAAAGGTTTATATCAATCAAGACGTTCAAGGAACATAGTGATCTGTTTTTTATGATTGTGTATGAGAAAACTTCGACTAAGATCATCATCCTTACTTGCTTTCCGCTGACAGAGACGAAACTTGCCAGACGGATAGCTCATTGGCGGTGGAAAAGACTATGAAACGATACTATGATGAGAACGCTGATATCTTCTGGTTAGTCATCAAGGAGGGTCCTCAATATGATACTGAAGAAGTTCTCCCTGATGTGAATCTTGAACTTGGCAAAGATAATGAAGTCATCGGTGTAGAGATTCTCCGAGCTTCAAGATTCGGAAAAGACCTGAAAAAAATTGCTGAGATAGTCTCCCAGTGATTCTTCTGATACTTTTTTAAACTCTTGCTGCTTTTTCTCACTATGGTCACATTCTGGAACGTTATCAACAAGGTGATACGGGAAGCGGACATCATCCTCGAGGTGCTTGATGCGCGCTCTATCGACAAGACCCGAAACGTCGAGATAGAGGATAAGGTACGAGACTCGGGGAAGACATTGATCTATGTCATGAACAAGTGCGACCTTGTCGATGTCGATGAGGTCAAGGAGAGAAAGAAGGAGCTTAAGCCCTCTGTCTTCATCTCAGCAAAAGATCATCTTGGGACAAAGATGCTGCGCGAGGCGATCCTTAAGCATGCTGACAAGAAAGAGATCAAGGTCGGCGTCCTCGGCTATCCGAATACAGGAAAGAGTTCTCTGATCAACGCCCTGAAGGGACGGGCTTCCGCGAAAGCTTCTGCTGAATCAGGCTATACGAAGGGTCTGCAGAACGTGCGGATCAGCAAGCGGATCCTGCTTCTTGATACGCCAGGAGTCATCCCCTATAAGGAAAAGGATGAGATCAAGCACGGCTCGACCGGTTCGGTCGACTATTCCCAGGTGAAAGATCCTGAAGAGGTCGTGTTCTCTTTGTTTGGCGAGCACCCCGGCATCGTCGATTTCTATGATGTCGATGGTGATGATGAGGAAGAGATGCTTGAGAACATCGCATTGAAATTCAGGTATCTCAAGAAAGGTGGTGTTGCGGATACAAAGAAGGCTGCACGTATGATCTTGAAAGACTGGCAACGGGGAAATATCGTTCTCAAAGAATAGTTCTATACGATCCCTTCGCATCTGCCTTGAACGCATCTGCATCCGTTGATCGTGGGGAAGCCACAGACAGCCATCCGGTCAGCCACTTCACATAATGATGATACGGTTTCCGGGCGGACTTCAGAATCTTTGTTGACGCATTGCGGGTATTCTCCGCAGCAGTTATGGACGTCTTTCTTCATGCAATCAGCATCAGTCGTGCAGCTGTAGTCGACAGAATCATAGTAGGCGTCGAGCTGCTGGTTCGCCTCTTCTTTGCTCAGACGATCCTCCTCGGTGCCGCAGACCGTGTTTCCTCCAAGCTCGCAGGTGCACGTCTCGCCATCCTGATCGAATGTCTCTCCGACAAGATGGTCGCCGCAGGTTCCTTCAGCTTTTGCGACAGCTTCGCAGGTGTTGTTGAGACAGAGTCCGACGGATTCTTCTGAGACGCAGTCGCACTCCTCATCGCAGGTCTTTGGCTGCAGGTACTCGCTGTTGATATAGCGTCCAAGGCCGCAGTCGCAGCACGATGGCTCCCTGACGCAGTCAGCATTGCTCTCGCAGTACTGGATACCAAACTCAACCTCCGGTTTCATGAAGCTGAGAATAAGCGTTACGATCAGCGCTACACCGACGATTGCTGACGCCGCGATGAGGCTCTTTTTCATGGAATCACTATGTGACAAAACTTTATAAAGATAACTCTGTTATTCTGCATCAATGGCAAAGTACCTCTTCACGAATGTCATGGCAGCCCACATCTTCGACGAGAAGGGCGTCGTGGTCAAGAAAAGCCCGCTGAAAGGTACTGAGAAGGTTGAGACAGTGCTTCGTGGCGAATACACGAATGAGGAGGCGAATCTCCTGCAAAAGTTCGACCAGGAAGAGGTTGTCGTCCTTAATGCGAAGAATTCGTATAACGAGTTCAATAATGCGAAGAAGCCCGATTTTGCTGATGCATCTGTTCTTGATGCATACCGCAGGATCCTTCTCTCTTTCAGGCAGCCTGAACTCTTCGAGACCTTCTTTGACCGTGCCATGTCGCTGACGGCATCAGCACTCAAGAACCGTCCGCAGCAGGATTCCCTCATCATACAGACGATCAATATGATAGACGATACTGACAGGATACTCAACACCATGAGCACTCGGCTCAGGGAATGGTACTCGCTGTATCATCCAGAACTCTCCCGAAAGATCACTGATCATAAGACATACGCTGAGGCTGTGCTCTCTCAGGACAGGCCTGATGATTCGATCGGCGCTCCGCTGGCAAAGACTGATCTTGGTCCTATCAAGGATCTTTCTAAGGAAGTGATCTCGCTTGCTGATCTCAAGGCAAAGCATGAGACGTATCTTGAGACGAAGATCCAGGAGCATTGCCCCAATGTCGCTGCTGTTGCAGGCGCTCAGATCGCAGCACGGCTCATCGCTCTCGCGGGTGACCTGCACAGGCTGGTCCTGTTCCCGTCCTCTACCATACAGACGCTCGGCGCTGAGAAGGCGATGTTTCGTCATCTGAAGACTGGTGATCGCCCTCCTAAGTTTGGCATAATCGTCCTGCATCCGATCGTCGCACGGACGAAGAAGAGCGATCGCGGGAAAGCTGCACGAGCTCTT
>JBMCSP010000082.1:0-4384 GCA_048624455.1 Nanobdellota archaeon | reverse complement strand
AATTATTCTTTCGCATCTCTTATTCCGAAGTAAATACTTTTTTAAATAATCTCTAATTTTCAATAGTACACGTGCCCCCTTGGCTTAGTGGTATAGCGTTACCTTGGTAAGGTAAAGGTCCCGAGTTCAATTCTCGGAGGGGGCTTATTTTTGTTTCTTTGTGCTTGAGCGATTTTTTAGCGAAACACAGTTGCGGCCTACGAGCGTAACCGTAGGTGGCATTCTCGGAGGGGGCTTATTTCTTTTTTTTCATACCATACTTTAGAATCTGTATCTGAATCCTGCAAATGCTCCGCTTCTTTCATCATCCATGAAATTGTGGCGTACGTCAACGTAAAAATCAAGATTATAAGTTAATCTCATCTTTGCTTTGCTTCTTCCTGTAAAGATATCGCTTTTTGCAGAGAGCTCCAGGATGGAGATCTTGTATTCTGTGCTAAGCATTGTTGCCTGTGTGAAATCAAGGGTGATACCTAGGTAAGTGGTTTTCAACCATCTGTTGTCAGAAAGCACTGTGTTTTCTTGCATCTGATTTTCTTCTTTTGCTTCATCAATCTGAAGTTCAAGGTCTGAGCTATTTCCTGGCGAAGCATTGAGCGCTACAAGAAGCCCTAGAAGGCATAATGTTTTTTTCATCATCTGGCAATGTTGCGTAAGTAATAAAAACTTTCGTATCTGACGTTGTCGTATGGGAAACCTGGAAGAGCTTGATGCCTTACAGCAAAAGACTGCTGAAGCGGATCTTCCATTGAAGGAGACGGCGACAAATATTGTCTTCGGCAAAGGTAATCCTGATGCAAAGATCCTGTTCATCGGAGAAGCTCCCGGGGAAAAAGAGGACCTGCAGGGATACCCTTTTGTCGGTGCAGCAGGAAAGCAGCTTGACAAGCTCCTGAAATCGATCGGACTTGGCATCGAGGATGTCTATATCGCAAACATCCTGAAATACCGGCCACCGAAGAACAGGGATCCGAATCCTGAGGAGATAAAGGCGCACACGCCCTATCTCATCGAGCAGGTGAAGATCATCAAGCCAAAGGTCATCGCGACACTCGGCAACTATGCGACGAAATTTGTCCTCGCGCATTTCTCTCCGGATGGCATGAAAACGATAGGTGGCATCAGCGGGTTGCACGGCAAGGCAAAGCAGATGTCTGTCGATGGTCTTGATTTCTTTGTCATCCCGTTGTATCATCCTGCAGCGATGCTCTATCGTCCTCAGCTCAGGGAAGTGCTCGAAGAAGATTTCAGGGTCATGGCTGAGACGATAGGTCTTGAGATCAAGGAGAGCCAGAAAGGGATAGGGGATTGGTTATAGTTTTTCAGGGCTAAACATTTATAAACAGTCTCTTGTTTTCCTGAATAGTCCAAAGCTCAGAACTTTCTGAGTATTTTCTAAGCTATGGGCCTGTAGCTTAGAGTCTGAGTGGTTTCGTCCATTCGTACCGTGGGAGTTTCGTTTCACTCAAGTTCCCATCATACACATCATGTTCCATTTTTTTCAAAAGGTGGGCCTGTAGCTTAGTCTGGTATGAGCGCTGGTCTTATATGGCGGTGTTCATCACATCCACTTGATTGTGGAGCTTAAGACAGCCAGTGGTCGGGGGTTCAAATCCCCCCAGGCCCACTTCTCATCATCAAGGAAAGAAATAAGATTTTACAGTTGGGTTGAGTTTTTCAAGCTTTTTGATTTCTTCTTCTTTGGCCCATCGATGATCGACATGCTCTTCGCTGAGCTTGACTTCTCCGCCAAGGACTTCAGCGTGATAGGTGATGAACCTGTTCGGCTTGCCGTTGATCTCTTCTTCATGTGTGCTATGCTTGCCTGTTATCTTGACATCAAGGTTTGTCTCTTCCTTGACCTCTCTAATCACACCGTCGATAGGATCCTCGTCTTTCTCAAGTTTTCCTCCAGGAAAATCCCAATGGCTTGGATGCGATTTCTTGTCAGCAGGACGCAGAAGGATAAGATACTTTCCATCCTGCTCTAAGACTACTTTCTGCACGATCTTCATAAGAGAGCAGGCGATGATGAACTATATATGCGTTTGCATCCTATGGATTTTTGACCCGTTTCTCAAGCGCCCGTATCTTTTCCCTGATCTGGATCGCTTTCTCAAACTCAAGCTGCTCTGCAGCCTCTTTCATCTCGGCCTCGAGATTGATGAGCATGTCAGGGATATCTTTCTTAGGGATATGTTTTGTATCCTTGATCTCAGCAGCTTTCTCCTGGACCGCTTTTCTGATGGTCTGGGGCGTTATGCCATGCTTCTTGTTGAACTCGATCTGCATGGTGCGTCGTCGCTCTGTCTCATCAAGTGCTGCTTTCATGGAATCGGTCGTCTTGTCAGCATAGAGGACAACTTTTGATTCGCTGTTTCGCGCTGCACGTCCGATGATCTGGATCAGGCTTCGCTGGTCGCGCAGGAATCCTTCCTTATCCGCATCGAGGATGCCGATGAAGCCGACTTCGGGGATGTCAAGCCCTTCCCGCAAGAGGTTGATGCCGACAAGGACATCGAACTTGCCGAGCCGAAGTTCCCTGATGATCTCGGTCCGCTCGATCGTATCGATCTCGGAATGTAGATACCGAGTCTTTGCGTATGCGCTGAGGAATTCGGTCAGCTCTTCAGCAAGCTTTTTGGTGAGTGTCGTGACAAGGACCCTATGGCCTTTCTTGATTGTTGCAAGGATCTCTTGTTTCAGGTCGTGCATCTGGCTCTTCGTGTGCCTGACTTCGACGATCGGGTCGACAAGTCCTGTCGGCCGGATGATCTGCTCGACAATCTGTGCAGAATGCTTTTTCTCATAATCCCCGGGCGTCGCCGAGACAAAGATCGTGTTTTTCAGGTATTTCTCAAACTCGTGGAACTGAAGCGGCCTGTTGTCAAAAGCGCTCGGGAGCCTGAAGCCGTAGTCGACCAGCGATTTCTTCCTGCTGTAATCACCATGATACATGCCTCTGACCTGCGGGAGAGACTGGTGGCTCTCATCGATGACCATGAGGAAATCGTCAGGGAAATAGTCAAGCAATGTGTATGGCTGCTCTCCTGGCTTTCGTCCGTCGAAATGAGCAGAATAATTCTCGATGCCCTTGCAGGTCCCGGTCTGCTCGATCATCTCAAGGTCAAACATCGTCCGCTGCTTGAGGCGGTGCGCTTTCATCTGGTCAAGCTTCGCTAGCTGCTCTTCAAGCTCGGTCTTTATCGAGTTGATGGCCTGCTCTGTATCTTCTTCTGAACTGACGAAATGCTTCGCCGGATAGATCGTGATGTAATCGAACTCGTCTGTGGCATCGCCTGTCGCTTTATCTATTTCAGTGATGCTCTCTATCTCATCACCGAAAAGCTCGACCCTGATTATGTTGTTGTAGTAGCCCGGGATGATGTCGATCGTCTCTCCCTTGACCCTGAAACGCCCCGGCATGAGCTCCATATCATTGCGCTCATAAAGGCTCTCGACGAGGTTTCTTATGATGTCGTCTCTTGTCATAGGTTTGTCTTTGCTGATCTCAAATCCTATGTTACGGTAGTTTGCGGGATTACCCAGGCCGTAGATGCAAGAGACTGATGAGACGATGATGACATCTTTTCGCGACATCAGGCTGGCGGTAGCGCTGAGTCGCATCATCTCGATCTTCTGGTTGACCTGGGCATCCTTCTCGATATACATGTCGCGCTGGGCGACATAGGATTCGGGCTGGTAGTAATCGTAGTAGGAGACAAAGTATTCGACGCGATTGTTCGGAAAGAATTCCTTGAACTCGTTGTAGAGCTGGGCGGCAAGTGTCTTGTTGTGAGCGAGGACCAGCGTCGGTTTCTGGATCTTTTCGATGACGTTTGATACCGTAAATGTCTTTCCTGAACCGGTGACACCGAGCAGCGTCTGGAACTGCTGCTTTTTCTTCAGGCCTTCGGCTAGCTTCTTGATCGCTTCCGGCTGGCTTCCTTTCGGCTTGTAGCCGCTTGCAAGCTTGAACTCTTCTGTGTCCTTGCTGCTCTTTTTATCGGGCATGATGAGAAGAAATGCAGTTGCATTTTAAAATGTGATGATGAGAAGTCCAGTGGAGAACAGGTTGGAACTTGATGGGTTATTCTTCGAGGAGTTCATCACGGTACTCCTTGCTGCGAAGGAGCCTGTTGTAGGTTATGGCGAACCGATGCGCTTCATCACGGATGGCTCTCAGCAGCTGCAAGCCGTCATGGCTGACCGGATGGGGCTTGAGTTTTCCCGGGACATAGATCTCTTCGAATTTCTTCGCTATCGATATCATAGGGATCTTGACGCCTGCTTCTTTCATGGCTTGGATGGCTGAACTGAGCTGCCCCTTGCCGCCGTCGATGACGATGAGGTCGGGAAGCTCGCCTCCTTGGTCGAGCAATCT
>JBMCSP010000081.1:0-4426 GCA_048624455.1 Nanobdellota archaeon | reverse complement strand
AAGCCAGCCCTTATCCAGGCCTTCTGCCGCGACGCTTGAGAAGATGATAGAGAATCCTTCGTCGATAAGCTGGCGCATCTCTTTCTCCTGATCGATATGCCACAGAGGCGAGAATATCTTCATCTCAAGCTCATCACAGATCTTTTCGATCCTCTCTCTTTGGTAGTTTGAGTAGAGGGCTCCTGTGACGATGCCTTGGATGCCGTGTTCATCTCTTGCTCTCCTGATAGCTTCCTTAAGATCATTGAGCTCTTTCTCTTTCTCTCCTGCAGTCTCTTGTATGATGATGCTTTTGTTCATGGCCTGTGCATGAAGCTCGACAAGATCGATGTTAGGGGTATGGAACATATAAGAATCATCATTCTTGCTCTTCAGCGATATAAGGCATCCGATCTCGTAGTTCTGCTTCATCATGGTCCATGCAGCGAACGCTGAATCTTTCCCCCCGCTCCAAAGGACGCCGAGGCGGACGTTCGGTGGCTGATAGAACTGGCGCAGGAACGCTGATTTTGTCTTGAACCCTTCCTTCTTTGCAAGCCTCTGCAGCGCCCTGTCGAATTTCGATCCATACTGGGCTGCCTTCTTCTTGCGGGCTGCAAACGCTTCTGGCACTCCTTGCTTTCTCGCTATATCCCTCAAGATTATCTTGTTCTCGTTGTCATTGAGCTTCAAAGATGCAGGTATTGTCAGTGCGTGTTCGACGAGATCGCGGTCAAGGAACGGAAGCCGCATCTCTATATTATTGTCCATGCTCAGCACGTCATCCCGGTAGAGATCGCGCTCATATATCTTGCGAAGACCTGCAAGGCATTCTTTATTGATATCATGCGATTTCTTGTGCCGCTCGTATCCTGCAAAGATCTCCTCTGAACCAAGTCCAGAAAGGATCACGGTGACTCCATCCTCTTTCGCACGTTCGCATGCCGCATAGAGCGTCAGTGCGACGCCTGCTTTCACAACATTTGTATCTTCTATGAGGGGAATGATCTTCTCAAGATATTTTCGCGTCGCAGCGAGATCAAGCTTTTTCACCTTGAGATCGAATCCAAGTTCCTCTGCAGCCTTCTGGGCAGCAGCAAGATCCTGTGCCTCTCCCATGCCGTCCTCTTCAAGTGCAGCGGTATAGCAGACAAATTCTCTTCCAAGATGCTTGCAGATGTGAGCCAGGATTGTCGAATCGATGCCTCCTGAAAAAAGGATACCTAGCTTTTGACCTGGATCAGGGAGGCGCTTCTGGATCGCCTGAAGGAGATGCTTCTCAGTCTTTTTTTCGATAGCCTTTCTGTCATCCGTTGTATTTTCTGTCGTATCATTTGATTCGTCCAGTTCAAAGAATGGCTGCCGTATGGTCCTGATCGCTGCCTTTCCTTTGTTGCTGTTTTTTGTATGGATGATGATGTGGCGTGGATTCAGCTCTTCTGCATCCGTAAGACCCATGGCATGGAGCGCTTTCTTTTCTGACGCGAATGCTAGTGATGGATCGCCGTCCTCATCATCTATAGTATACCATAATGGTTTGACGCCAAGGATATCGCGTGCGATGATGGTTGTCTCTCCCCGCTGGTAGACGAATGAGTAGACGCCGTCGAGCTCGTTGCGAAGTTTAGGTATCCCGTCGGCAAGTTCATCATCCGGGATGCGTTCAAGAAGCTCGAAGAGGAGTTCTGCATCGTTCTCTGCCTCAATCTTGTGGATGATGCGGAGCTTGCGCCAATTATAGATTTCGCAGTTGACGCTGAGGATGCCTTTTCTCTTGATAGGCTGCTTTACCCTGCTGATCATGCTGTGGAGGAGGTGGCCTATCGCATCTGACGATTCTTCGGCGATCTTTCCCTTTTTCAGAAGATCTTTCACCGTATCAGCGTATACAGGTTCCCCATCTTTGCCTGAGGCGATGCCTGCTCCATCCTTTCCTCTGTTCTTCATGGTCTCCATGCCGTCGAGGATGAGGGCGGCTGCGTCTTTTTTGCCTGCTGTTCCTATCATGCCGATGATGCCGCACATACATGGATGAATCGTGGCATGTTTAAGAAAGTTTTTATAGACGGCATACCCTTCTCTGGCCATGCGGATAGGTTCACGCTACAACGGGATCGGCGGAGAGCTGGGCGACCAGCTGCATGCTTTGGAGAAAGGGCAGCCTGCCATCATCAATCTGTTCTATGGTGAAGGGCCCGGCTCTGTCATCGGGTATGTGCGCCGCAAAGGGACGGAGCGCATCTTCCTTGATTCGCACCTCTATCTTGACGGCCATAGGACGTTCTTGGATATGGTGCTACACCCTTTCACCGGTATCTATGAGTACTATAGCAGCATCAAGAGCCTTGCGCCTGCGGCACCCATAAAGAGCGTACACCATCATGATGTCCTACCCTTTCTTGAGCAGCTAGAACGAAAGGACGCTATCATTGCTGAGACAGAAAACTATTCTGCCATAGGATTCCTCATGAAGTCTCCACCTGATCTGGACGATATCCTTTGGATGTCTCCTGAAAAGGATGAGAGGCATATGCGTCATGATTTCAGTGTGCCATCAGAAGAGCTTGTCAGCGTATCGCTTTTGCAGCGCCAGAAAGATTGTCTGCTCGGTGATAACGGTGGCTGAAGAGAGGACAGATAGACACATCGAGCTCAATGCCGTAGTCAAGATCGCCGGCTGGGCTCCGTCAGGAGGCAAGGCGAAACTGCTCATACGATCAGGAGCGATACAGCTGAACGGCGTTGCTGAGACAAGGAACAAGAAGAAGGTTTTTGCTGGGGACAGGGTCTCCTATGGTGATCAGAAATTTCTCGTCAGCGATGACCTATTCCTCTGAGCGCTCTTCAGGTGCCTTATCATCCGGCTCTGCATCACCGTTCATATCATACATCTTCTGGATGGATGATATCTCATCGTCGAGCAGTTCATCGGGGTCTTTCGTCTTCTTGTTCTGTCTTTGCATCATTGCAGACAGCCATCTCCTGCTGCCTCATGCTCATGAAGTGTGATTTTGGTGCTTTCTTATCTTGTGGTGTTTTTACCTTATATATGTTTGTTATAGATTATATATATATTCGCTTTAAGATGAGATACTGGGCGTCTTGTTCTCAGATCCATTCCTTGTGCCGGAAGAAAAAGAAGAGCGCTGTGGAGATGAGCGCCATGGCGCCTAGTGTCACAAAGTAGCCCCATTTCCAGGTGAGTTCAGGCATATAGCTGAAGTTCATCCCGTAGATGCTTGCGATCAGGGTCGGGACGATGATGAGCGCACCGATGCCTGTAAGGCGTTTCATGATCTTGTTCATATTATGGGACATCACTGACAGATGGACTTCCATGGTGCCGTTGATGAGCTCTCTGAAGGTTCCTATGGTATCGATGATCTGGGATATGTCTGATTTCAGGTCGGCTATCTCGTTCATGTATTCTTTGGTGATGTTGAACGCGAGGTGGAGATTGTTGATGGCCTCCCTGTTCGCTGCAAATTCCTTGTGGAATACGATAAGCGTCTTCTTTGCCGAAAAAACCTGGCTGAGGAAGGTGTGGTCTCCTTTGCGAAAGATTCCTTTTTCGATCTTGTCGACCTCATCCTCGACATACTCAAGAGATTCTTCTGCTTTCCTGATGACTTCTGAGAGGAACCTGAAGACGATCCTGGCTTTCCCATCCCTGAGGTGGAAGAGCAAGGTCTTGTCATCAAGGGCGAGGACAGCATCGATCGCAGGATCCTTTTTGTCATGGAGGATGATGATGTTGTTTTTCTTGTATGAGACAAAAAATGAGATGGTCTGGAACTCGATGCCGTTGTTCTTCTTCCTAGTTGCGGCCCGTATGGTCAATTCGAAATAGTTGCCGATGTCCTGGGATCTTGGCCGTGTGTCGCGAGCATAGCTGTCCTTGAGCTCTGAGACCGGTATCGAGATCTGTTTTGAAATGTCGTTGAGCCCTTTGTTGCTCGGGTTGAGGTAGTCGATAATAGTGAAATTCGTGTTTGTCCTAAGATCATTGAGGGTCCCTTCCCTTACGCCTCGTTTGGTCAGGACTTTTGTGCGTATCATTCTTTTCTTTTTTATAGCCGGGCGCTTTATAAAGTTTGTTGCTTTCCTATGCAACTTTGTCACTAGTTCATGGTTCTAAAAATATTTAAAACTCAGAACCTCAAAAACACTAAAGCCAACGCATCGGGGTGGTGAAGTATTGGACTGTTCAGGAGAAAACATCGAGATAAACTCAAACCTACGCGCGAGTTAGACCGAGAACCTCCTGAGACTACACAGGTTCTACATCGGGGAGACTTCGGGCAGTCGGATTCCTTCGGCAAAACCCTTGACGATATGGGAATCCCTCCACCACCCCCTTCATCATTGCACGCGCATCTTTCTAGAAAAAAAGATTCTAAAGATAATTCAAGAGATAGGAAGAACGCTCAGGCCGATAATTCCTATG
>JBMCSP010000080.1:0-4441 GCA_048624455.1 Nanobdellota archaeon | reverse complement strand
CTGTATCATCAACAGATCGGTGGTGCTGACCGGGTCGATGAATCCGACCCATAATGGGGCATATAAGAATGACAACAACATCATAGTCGTCGCATCCAAAAAGCTGGCGAAAAACTATCAAGAAGAGTTCGATGAGATGTGGCAAGGAGAATTTCAGAATAAAAAAAGCGAGAAGGTCGTATACCAAAAGATCACCGATACCAAAAAAGAGATCAGCATCCAAAACTACTTCTGCCCCGAAGACGGATGCGAGATGCAGACACTTCGGCTGCTCGCTGCTGCAAGGAAGCGGATCAGGTTCATGACGTTCAGCTTCACGAGCGACGCGATCGGAGATTTCCTGATCGCAAATCCTAATGATGCCACAGTAGAGGGGATCTTTGAGGCACGCCAGATTTCGCCATGGTCTGAATATGCCCGGCTTGTAGAGAAGTATGGTGATAAAGCGATCAAGAAAGATGAAAATCCTTATGCCATGCATCACAAAGTTTTTATCGTAGATGATGACTGTGTACTTACAGGCTCGTACAATCCGTCGAGAAACGGGAACGAGAACAACGATGAGAATCTTGTGATCGTCTGTAACAAGAAGATCGCAAAAGCATTCATAGAAGAGTTTGAGCGGATAGCAGATGAAAAAGAAATATGACGTATGCGGGGTCGGCGACATCATGGTAGATGTTCTCGCTACGATCAGCAAAGAGGAACTTGCCCGCCTCAATCTCAGTCAAGGTGTCAACGAGCTGATAAACCTCGAGAAAAGAGATTACCTGCTCAACAACCTCAATGCGCTTCACCAGGAGTTCACTGTCGGAGGCTATCTTCTCACATCCTTCAAGGCCATGAGCTCTCTTGGGCTCAGGACCCACCTGACAGCAAAGGTAGGTATGGACGAATTCGGCATGGCTGTCCAAAAGGAGCTGAGCAAGCTGAGGGTGGAGACTGATTTCAAGCTTGGTTTCGGATGCACTGACTCACGGATGGTGCTCATTGCCTCGGGTCTCATGAACCGTCATACCCACAAGGGCATCAGCAAGAATATCACGTTCAGGGAGATCGACAGCGTCAAGCTCAAGCAGGCAAAGAACCTGCTTTTCTACGGCGATCTTCTTGACACGACGAACAGGATACGTCTTGCACGATTCATCACCCGAATCGCCTATGAAAGCGATACAAAGATCGTCTTCGACCTTCATTCACCTACTGCCATGACATCCCAGAAAAAAGAAGTCCTGCAGATCATGGAAAGGTCCTCCGTTGTCATCAGCTCGCTGGATGAGGCATATTTCCTTTTCGATAAAAATGACCGGCTTGAGCTTCTCAAAGAGCTCGGCTCGCATGCACCCGTAGCCATACTCAAGACAAAGGAGAACTATCTGGTCAACGACCACGGAAAATTTCTCCAGGTCGCCCGCATGCCTATGCATTCAAAATACCATGATGAATATTTCGCTGCAGGGTTCATATTCGGCCACACGCAGGATTACGGAGCAGAACGCTCCGCCATCATCGGCTCGTTCCTTGCAGGAAAACCATTTATAGATGACCGCATCCTCGATGAACTGCACGAGGCATTCAGATGAAAAAGAAGATCATTGAACCTATGCTCATGTTCTTGAGAGGCCTTGCTATGGGCGCTGCAGATATCGTGCCCGGCGTCTCGGGAGGTACCATAGCTCTCATCACCGGGATATACACACGCTTCATCGATGCGATCAGGCAAGCGTTCGGCATCGTCTCAAGAAAGAACATCTCTGCAGCAGCAAGAGGACGTTTCAGAAGCATCATAAAACAGGTGAAGAGTCTTGACTACGGATTGATACTTCCCCTCATCCTGGGTATAGGGACTGCCGTCCTGACAATGTCCAACATCATCCATCATCTGATGGAAGAGCAGACCTTATGGACCTATTCCTTCTTCTTCGGCCTTATCCTTGGATCTGCCTACTTTCTCTATCGCCAGCTTGGCAGGATAGATCTGAAGATCTCCCTCATGGCTATGATCGGGGCGACAGCCAGCTTCATCATCGTGGGAGGAGAGCCGACAGCAGTAACGCCAAACCTCTTCTTCATCTTCTTCGCCGGCTCTATCGCCATCTCTGCTATGGTCCTTCCGGGTATATCTGGATCATTCATACTTGTCCTTCTTGGACTATATGAGCTGATAATAACCTCAATAAAAGAACTGGATATCATCGTCATCGCTGTCTTTAGCACGGGAGTCTTTACCGGGCTGCTTTTCTTCTCAAGGGCGTTGAGCTATCTGCTCCATAAGAAGCGCGAGTTGACGATGGGTTTCCTCATCGGCCTCATGCTTGGAAGCCTGCGTCTGCAGTTCAACATAGTCATGGAGCATGCAAGCTCCCAGTCGCTGCTTGGAGCACTGGCATTCCTCATCCTCGGATGCGTCATCGTCATCATCCTTGAAGCCAAAGGCAGGAAGAAAGATGGCGCTCAGGCAAAGAGAAAGTGAAGAGCGATCAGGATGCAGGAAGAGAGCAGCGGGATGTAGAAATTATCATCTATGCCTGCCAGCAGATTCTCAATGAATTCGATGAACATCACAAGCGCTGATGCAAGAAATCCAAAAAGCGGGTCCACAAAGAATGCCGCGGCGACAGATGATATGATGATGCCGGCGATAGTCCCTTCGATAAGCTTCTTGATCTCAGGTTCTCTGCGGTAATGTTTCCGGACAAACAGTCCTGTCAGATGCGATGCAGAATCGCCAAATGTCAATATGCAAAGACCGGCGAGCGCTATATTCTGGGGAAAGATAAAGAGTGCGAACAGGCTTCCAAACGTGAAAAAAAATGCCCCCTTCCCGGGAAAGATTTCCAGATCAGAAGGGCGATCCACATGCTGCAAAACAATCTCAAGAAGCGAGATCTTTTTTTTCCGGTGAGCCAGGATGAGCACCCCGCCAAGGAGAAGAACCACAGTCAGGAATGATGCGACAGGAAGCTTCCCGAAGACAAGGACAGCAGCTATGATGACCAGCCCGTACACGAGGTGGAAGAGCTGGCGCTTCACTTCAGAGAACTTGTGCGGAGGATCGAATTCATCCTCTAACGTGAGCAATGCTTTTTTTCTGAGCGTCTGATTGACCATCATGATATCACTGCGATCGATTCCACACGTTGCAGAACATACGGATCATTGATAATGGAATCGACAACATCATCGATTGAAAGAAACTCTCTTTTAACTCTTGTGAATAATCGTCCGTGCTCCTCATAGACATCTTTATGCTTTCCCTTGAACGCTTTGACGGCGATCTTGTTCTCTTTCGGAGGACCCCCCCGTACGAGGAAAGGATGCTCCTGCATGAACAAGAGAGACTCCTCAGTCACAAAAAACCAGAAATAGGCGACGGACTGCTTATCCCAGTACCAATCTGCATCAAAGATCTCAAAGTCGTGCTTCTCGAGATGCTTTCTTATATGGGTGAATGCCTTGAGGAGTTTTGAGCCGATGACGTCTGGCTTGCCTTTCTTCGGCACCACTTTGAAGATGATCTTCTGGCATCCGTTCATTCGCTTGCGCTTCAACGAAGTGAGCGAGAATGGTTTTTGCGTGAAAGCAGACTTTGACGGCCGGGCAAGAAATGCAAGAGCTTTTTCCTTGAAAAGATTGAACTTCTCAAGAGAGAGCGATGCTGCAGCATTACGTTCAGGCTGCACTGGATCTACGAGGATGAGCGGGCCGATTTTTGAGGCATTGAGCGAATGGAAAACATCTGAATCCTGTGCATAGTGCCCTTCCACATCGATGATGGTGTGCTTCTTCCAATGCACCGCCTCATGCAGAAGCGTCTCAAATGATCCATAATGAGCGATAAGGATATCGACATCATGGCCGGAGAAACCCTTTATGTATGACTCCGCACCGTAAAGTCCCTGGGCTTTGAGGAAGAGCTTTGTCACCACGATCTGTTTTGTCAGTCCAGGGGACAGATACTTTTGTATCCATCTTACATGCAGGGGCGAGACATCGGTCACATTCTTGGCATCCATAGGATCGTTTACCGCAAGCACAGGGATGAACTCGAATGCGATCGCCGGAGAGATATTTTTGGGCTTATATTGGAAATAATCCCGTGATCCATGGACGCGTTCGACATTCCCTGCAGTCAGTTCATGAAGCGGCTTATGCAAGATGTCAGAGATCTCATGGGAGAAAGCGGCATACTTCTTATAATCAAAACGGACAAAGATGTCGCAGTCAAAACTTCCTTTGAGGAAGGTACCCTTCGCGCTTGATCCGCCCAAAAAGACATCAGCATCGATCCCATGCTCAGAAAGCTTAGCCTGCAGCGAGGACATAAAGACATCGACATCCTTATAGATGGTCTTCTTAGTCTGGGGAGGATAGGTGTTTTCCTGATAGATCTCATCGATGAGCGTTTTCAGCTTATCTGCCATGAAGATTCAAAGAAGAA
>JBMCSP010000079.1:0-4452 GCA_048624455.1 Nanobdellota archaeon | reverse complement strand
CTATATGCGAAAATAGCATAGCAGGGTCGTCGCAGGGTTGCCGCAGTCTGGGCAGCAGACCCTTTCAGGAGAATAGTCAGAGCTAGGTCCAAAGATGCTCATCTGAAAAAGAAGTCAACATCAAGAGAGTCCAAAGACTTTCCACAAGAGCATGTTTGTCGCGATCTTGATGCCGTTGAGCACCGTCGTTCCTTTATAATCGTCGTGGTATATCGTCTTGATCCTGATCGTGGCATAGTCAAGATGGTGCTTGTGGATGCGCGCGATCATCTCAGATTCCATCGCATAGTCGGTAGCATCCCATCGGATCTTGTCATACGCTTGAGCAGTGAAAGCGCGATAGCCCGACTGCGTATCAGGGATATCTACGGCGAAGAAGAGGCTTGAGATCTTGTGAAGCCCGAAATTGCCAAGCTTCATGACAAACGGCATGTCGTTGTTCCACTTTCTGCAGCCGACGACGACATCACGGCCTGCTTCAAGCTTCTCGACAAAAAGATGCAGCTCGTCAGGATCGTGCTGCCCGTCGGAATCCATCACGACAATCCTTTCTGCACCTGTCTTGACAGCATGATCGCACCCGGTCTTCAGGGCTGCGCCCTTCCCGAGGTTCGTGATGTGCCTGAGGACGGTGACGCCTGAGTCGAGAGCAACTTGATAAGTATCATCGGTGCTACCATCATCGACGAAGACGATGTTCTTCGTATAGCGTTTGATCCGCTTGAGTACCGGCGCCAGGTTGCCTTCCTCATTGTGTCCGGGAAGGACGACCCACAGATCAGACGGAAGCCGTTTCGTTCGCTGCATTGTCCTCAGTGGCAGGATCATCTATAAAAACGTATCCTTCGCCTTCTGTCTCTGACAGATACTCCTGCCAGTCAACCTTCCATATAAGGATGCGCTCCCCGGAGAGGCCCCTGATGTCAAAGAACTTGTCAAAATACTTGACTCCCTCCCCATTGAAGAAGAACAGCCTGGTGAAGAGGCTGTCTGCCTGCATCGGATCAAGAAGCAGCATCGAGTATCCTGAGCCTGTCGGGATGAATGAGAGGGCGTATGGGACGCCGGCATCATCATATTCCTTGATATGGAAGACGCTCTCATTGTCCATGTAGCTGATCGCTGCAGGCCTGACCGTCTGGTCATCCTGTGCCGTCATGAACCTTGCCTCGTAGCTTGTAGCGTTGAAGAGGACATTCATCGTGTCGCCCTGCATGGATGCCCGGCAGAGATAGAGCCCATTGCTCCTTCGCGAGCATCCTGACCCCATGTTCATATATCCAGGCCACGGCGATATCCACTGGTCAGCTTCAGTCGTCTGGATCTCCCTGTAGTATCTGTTCGCCCGCTCCTGGCTGAGATTGAAGCGCTCGACAAGGAGCTGCGGCGATGCAGCTTCTCCTGCACGGTTGATGATGTTGACCATCTTTGCCCGCTCGAAATCCCATGATCCGAAGTGGCCCCAGACACCGCCTTTCCCGACCATGTCCTGAGACGTGATGTAGTAGATGTCAGGAGGCGTACAATGGGAGTATTCCATGATAGCATCGATCGTCTCCTGAGGAATCCCTCGCTCCTCAAGGAGAACGATGGCATCTTCTCTGCTGAGGACGATCATGTCATAGATGATATTGACCGCATCCAGATCTTCCATGCCGTAGTCATCGACAAGGATGTCGTAGACATTGTCGCGGCCACAGGCCATATAACGGAGGATGGAGGCGCTCAGATGCTCATCACCGGAAAGCAGCGATCTGCCCGTCCAGTGGAGCGCAGAATATGCCTGGGAGGCGCCGTCGAAAAAGACAGGCCGCTGAGCGATCGCCTTGAACCAGTGTCCGAAATCCCACCAGGAACTGATGATCGTGTTCTCTGCGCCGGGCTCGGAATCTTCCTTGATGGCCGTCAGAGCGTCGTACCAGGCATCGTTCATCGATGGGACCTGGTTGCGTGCGGTGTCGTACCCATTTGCCAGGATGCTTCCGCTGACCGGACTGAAGACGAAGATGACGATCAGAAGGCCCACGACAAGCACAGAGGCGACCTTTTCGTTGATGTGCAGGTTCTTCGATGCGAATCTGGTCCCTGCCCTGGCAAGCCTGCCGGCGAAGATGCCCACACCGATCGCGAACGCTGGCATGAGCAGCATGATGAATCGGATGCCTCGCGTCGATGAGAAGATAGTGACCATCGTCCAGACAGTGAGGAGAGCTGCAGACTTGATGTCCATGGTCTCATCGATATCCTTCTTCTCATATGCAAGGGCATTAAAGATCATCTTGCCGAAGATAGGGAGCCCGAGCAGCGCGATGAAGAGGAAATCTCCGGTAGCGTTCGGGTCTGCAAGGATGACCATGTAATAGACAAGAGTAGCACCGACATAACTCCATTCCTTGAGCAGATGCTCCTTCTTGCGGACATAGAGCGTCAGCAGGATACCCAGCATGGCAAGGATGAAAAGCGATTTGCCGCCTATGTTTGAGATGATCTGGGTATGGTTGACCGCGTTGAGCTCAGCGACAGTCGTATAGACGTTCGGCCAGATGCTCTTGGTTCCAACCTCTTTTATGTTGATATATGAGAGCGGATAGGCGATGAAGATCTGATGGATATACCTGACGCCGCGCAGGAGAGCGGTGAAGAGAAGCGTTCCACCTACATAGACGCCCATCGTCGTGAGGTTCTTCCTGACGAACGCATCCTGGAACATATTTGACAGCTTCTTCTTGTTCTTGAAGACATACATATAGAGGATCCAGACAAGGTAGATGAGGGCCGCAGCTATAGAGATGACATACATGTACCACCAGCCGTCCCAGGAGAGCATGAAGAGCACCATTGATGCCACTGCAAGTCCGGAGAAAGCAAGCGAGCGTTTCAGTTCCTTTGAGTTGAACGCCTCGATGAGGAACCAGACGATGAACAGCGGAAGCGTGACGTTGTAGGGATCAGTATCAGAGAATCCGCCGACAGTCCTGCTCATGAAGGCAGGATGGACAGTGATGATGAGGCCGGTCAGGAACCCGCCGAGAGAGCCCGCAAACTTCTTTGCGATGAAGAATCCAGGGATGATGGCGAGTGTTGCAAGGATGACCGGAAGATAGAATGATGAGGTCATGAGATCAGCGTCCTTGTTGAAGAACTTGCGGATATTATGGACAAACGCGATAAGATGGATATGCCCTTCCTCATCTGCAGTTTCACCGTATGGAGCACGCTTGAGCGCATCCCACTGGACTCCATCCCTTACCTCATCGCCGATCTGTCCTGTCTCTACCAGATTACGGGAGAGGCGGAACCAATGGTAGGGATCGATAGCGACAAGATAGGTCTGGCCGTTCTCGTTCTGGAGACGACTCCTAAAATACTGGGCTGCCTGCTGGATCTGATTCTCATATTGGGCTTCATTGGTCTGGATGAACTGGTCGATCTGCTCGCTTATCACCTGATCCCTGTTCTGCGGCGGGAGGTTTGGGAACTGGCTATCGACATTCCGGCCGATCTCGCTTTTGAGCTGCTCGTTGATGGCGCTCCGTGCCCAATCCTCGGTGACGGGCAGCCAGGCAGTCATCGTCCGGAGATAAACGCTGAAGACGATGAGTCCGACGAGAAGGACAGCAGGCAACGCTTTCTTGATAGCTTTCATTTGCTTGCTGTCTTTGTACTTTGCAGAGAACAGATTCTTAAAAAACGCTTTCAGATCAATTTCTTGGTCATCCACTTCTAACCCTCCCAATGGGAAATCTGGAATGACGAATCTCTTATAAATGTTTCCTCAAAGCCCACTACGACGTGAACAGCATACATAGAGAAAAGATAGCACTGGTAAGTAGTCACAAATGACAACATTTAAATATTCACCCTCATTTGAGGAGCCGGGGGAATCGGGAAGTCAGAGGTGCATGATCCAATGGCAAAACGCAATGAAGAATCCCCAAAAGATACGCTCAGCAGGAAACTCTCCAGCATGGGAAGTGCAAGTGCACAGAATTCTGGTTCAGGAAGCTCAAAAACACGATCACGGAGACGTTCCCAGAAAGAGGCTGAGAACAGGTTTGCAAGGAATTGGGGTCCTGTAGCCAGATGGACCGTCGCGGGCATCGCAGGCATAGGCGCGCTTGTCGCACTGTATACATGCACCCCAGGAAAAGGTTCTGATGCGTATGGTCAAGGCAAGGAGCAGGAGACCGCTCAAGAACGCATCATCGATAATTCTATCACGAATAACATCACCATAGATACGCTCACCCTCAATCCACCCACTACGCCGGCTGAGCAACGCGAACCGCGACAGAGCCAGGCAGAAAGAATCCCAGAACCTGCAGCCGAAGCGCTGAACGGTAATCAGGATAATTCACCTGCCCTTCCTGACGATCTTTTCCCAAAAGACAAAGAGCCTCTCACCTCTCTTGACGATTTTCTCGAGAGATACGACCAAGGCCCAATCATCAG
>JBMCSP010000078.1:0-4461 GCA_048624455.1 Nanobdellota archaeon | reverse complement strand
TGAAGACGCGCATCTCTACATGGTGCAGTCCGGGAGGAGCGTTTGCCGTCGGAGGACCTTCAAGAAATGAGTACATCTCTTTTGACGGATCGTGGGAAATCGATTTCACGATAATATCTTTCTCATGCTTTTTCCAGAATTCCTGGACTGACTGTTCAATCGCCTGAAAATCGTATCGTTTCATCAATTCAAATGTCTCTCCCATATGATCTCCTCAGTTACAGGGGAAAACAGTGCAATCTTTAAAAAGGTGACGGATGGATGGCAAAAAACAAGACATTTAAAAGACACTATATTCGCAATGTCATGGATGCATCTGTCCTTCTCAGGAAATATCGCGAATTGTATACCGAAGCAACTGAAGAGGATATCCTCAAAAAATGGTCTTCTGTGAAGAATGAAGAAATCCATCTCTACATCCACAATCCCTTCTGCGAACGTCATTGCGCGTATTGTGTCTACAAGGGGCACAAGGTGGATAGCGGTTCAGATGATGACACAAAACTGATCAGGGAGTACTACAAAGATTATCTTCCTGCAAGGATCAGTGCATTTGGATCCATCCTCAAAGAGAATGCTATCAAGACCATCATGTTCGGCGGTGGGACCCCTACGCTCATGTCTGCAGGAGAGATGAAAGATATATTCTCTATGATCAAACCATTTGAAAATGAAGAGACGCACAAGATCATCGAGATCCATCCTGTCTCGACAGATAAAGAAAAGATCGATGCTATCGCTGATGCAGGCTTTAACACTGCTATCATCGGCATCCAGAGTTTTGACAAAAGACTTCTTGAGTCTCAGCAAAGAGAAGTCCACACCTTTGAACAGGTCAAGATAATAACAAAGCAGCTGAAACAGAACAATATCTTTGTCTGTGCTGATATCCTCACGTTCCTCACCGATGATGAGAAAAGCGATTTGGAAATTCTCAAAGCAGACCTGGAGAAAGCTGAAGAGCTTGATTTCGACGAGATCTCCATCATGACGCTTTTCTCAAAAACGATAGGCAACAAGGAGACAACACGGCACTTTTCCAACTATATTACTGATTTCATCGAGAGGTCACAGAAATACAAGTGGGAGTTTGATGATCTCACCCATCTTGAAAAGTACAAGCTTACCCATAAGGCGATCCGTCTCATACGAAAGGATTCGACACGCAAGAAACTCAATACAGAGATACTTCCTCATGTCTCACGCCAGGATCCACTTGGAAGCACAGGCTGCAAGAACATACTTGGCATCGGAAGCTACAGGAACGTGTCAAAAAATACATTCTCAGTGATCGACGGGGAGGTTGAATACATCGAAGCCAATCTAACAGGAAACCCTCATTACTTCATCAGGTATGATGAAAAAGATCAGGCGACATTTAAAGAACTTGTCGAAAAATTCTTCAGAAAGATCGAACCGCTTGGAACAATCCCAGACAAGCTGCGTTTTGAGTTTGGGACAGTTGTAGAAACATACGACATCGACACCCTTTTTGAGACAAAGAAAAAGCGTCTGAAAACAAGGATGAACTATCCAGAATACGATGAGAGGTGCAGAGAATTTGCACAAAAGTACAGAACAATCATCCCAGAGAACAATGGACACACAGACAAGAATTGAAATCGCACAGGAGATTGTGCCTAAGACAGTAGATAATTACTTTCTTCTTGACTATGCACTGGATAGGCTATATACTGAAGAGATCAATGTCGCTCAGCTACGTGAACAATGGCATTCCTATTGCATAGCAAAAAAGGAATCCGACATCATCGATCTCTATATCCACATCCCGTTCTGTTATTCTAAATGCACCTACTGCATGCACCACAGTTTCCCGACGACAGATCCGCAACAGATGACATCGCACTATCTTTTCTTCCTCGAAAAGTACCTGAGACATTTCAACAAAGCATTCAATACGATTAGCTTCGCAAATGTCTATATTGGGGGAGGGACACCAAACATCTTAGAAGAGAAAGGATTGAAAGAATTAAGAGAAATTCTTGCCTCATCCATTTCTCTTGCAGAAAATACGGATGGGTCGCTCTATGAACGTACAGGAGAGATGAACCCTGCTTGGGCTACAAAGGAGCAGATCACCATCATGAGGCAGATGGGCATAAACCGAATCAGTTTCGGCATCCAGTCATTCTGCAAGAGGACGCTGCAGAAGGTTAATAGGAAATACACAGATCCTGATTACCTTAACAGGTTAGTGGAACATGCCAAAGCTATTGGGGTGAAGGAAGTGAATGCGGATCTTATCCTCGGTCTCGCGGATGAGGATGCAGACGATATGTCCAGAAGCTGTAAGATACTACGTTCTTCGGGGGTAGATACAATCACACTTTATACCATACAAGAGCACATCGATGAATCAAAACTATTTACTACCACGCAAGAATTCTACCACAGAATCGCGAAGATACGAGGACGGCTCATGGAAGAATCCAAAGCTGAAGGATTCATACTAAAAGAATCAGAAGATTTCAGCGAAACCTCGCCAGCCATCTGTCTGTATAGGGATAGAGATTCACCTTTCCAGAACAAATACCTCTTTCACGAGGAGAAAAATTCAGTCTTTGCTGTAGGACCAGGCGCTACCGGAAAGATATTCGGCAGGCTCAGATATAAGAACACAGAAAGATTATTCGATAGACGGAATCTTATCTCATACGGCATGCAGATAACCACAGAAGATGATATCGCATCTCTCATCATCTCCCAGTTGAACAATGGAGAGCTTGAAGAGTCATTTATTATCAAACGGTTTGGAAAAGGATTTGATGGCATCCATACAGATATCTTCAAACTATTGATAGAGAGAGAAATTCTTAAGACAGTGACCAAAAAAGGAGAACGGTCTCTTGTGTGGAATGCTGATTCTTTAAGAGAGCAAGCAGTATACTCACTTATCTTTTTCAGTGAAGATCTTCTCAAAAAGTACAGGAAGGTCACAAAAGGATATTGAAGGATGAAAAGGATGTGGGGCAAAGAGACGAGATTTTTGAGAAAAATTTCGTAAAAACCGTGTGTTTCGCTACACTCAAGCACACGAAAAAAAAGTGTGGGCACAGGACTGTTTTGCTTTTCTAAAGGAAAACTCCTGAGAAGCTCTGCTTCGATAAGGACGTTCGAGGACTGTGAAACACAGACTTTGAAGAATGAAAAGGATGTGGGGCACAGGACTCGAACCTGCGTAGGCACTAAGCCACCAGGGCCTAAACCTGGCCCGTTTGACCGCTCCGGCAACCCCACATGAGGAATATCAATGATGGATCAGGTTGACGGTTAGACAGTATCTCTTATTCTGGCGTATCGGCAACCCCATGAATGAATGTTAACGCATGAGCGTAAACATCTACCTGACAGGTCTCAGGTTCTTTAAAAAAGTTTCTATAGAAAAAAGAAGGGAATGCGCTACCTATCGCTTAGATTCTTTCTGCCAGGCATAGCTTCGCATCCTCGCAGACTTGCCATAGCCGCAGCTGGAACAGACACCTTTCGTCGCATGATAGGTGATCTTGCCACACCTTCTGCAAGCTATGTGGCCTTTCGTCCTGTTCTTCTTACCCATTGATGCTGTACTCATATAGATTCACCTTTATGCGGTAGGGCAGATGTAGATGATCGCGTCGCCTCGGAGGAACGTCGTACCAAGCTTCTTGGTCGTCTCTCCATTGACACGCTCCTCTCCGTCTTCCAGCACGATGTTGATGTGGATGTCGAATGCCTGAAGCTTGCCAAGGTACTGCTTGCCGTTCTTCAGCTCGACGATGACTTTCTTGTTCCGTGCTGCATTGAGTGCGTCTAGTGGCCGTGAATTAGGTTCCATTTTGATACCTCTAAGATCAATACCTCAAAGGAACTTGGGCTGATTTATAAATGTTACTGTGAGTCATCACGATAAATCAGAATTTCATAAGATTAAGCCCGATCTCGTCATCCTTCTCACGATCGACCTGGCCCTCGATGACTGAGATAAAGCACTCAAACGTGGCGCTGACAACAGCCTTGTTCAGATGTCCTGCCCATGCGTTGTTCTCCTTGTCTCCAAGATTGATGTGCAGATGCAGATACTGTTCGCCGTCCATGGTCGTGATATTCCCAAGAAGCGGCGCTATCTCCATGTCGCCTTTCAGCTCCTTCTTGTAGTATTGCTTCCCGGTCGTGTCGTAACGTCCGATGGTCGCATCGTCTGTCGCTCCTATGCCCTGCACAGTCGCCAATCTGATATTGACATCTTTTGAGAATCTCGTCAGGGACTCGACGATCTCGTCTCCCTTGTCGAGCCGAAGCACGTATGTCTTTCCGAATAGCCTGTATTCCATAAATATCACCAAATCGTTCTATACAGGGCTCATCGCGTAAGCTTTATAAAATGATTGAAAGCTCTTTCATATGCTGATAAAAGAACATCATTTAATTACAATATTGAAAATAAGAGATACGATGGCAATA
>JBMCSP010000077.1:0-4480 GCA_048624455.1 Nanobdellota archaeon | reverse complement strand
GTTTGTTCATGTGATGCAGTCCTGTCGATGAAAAGAATGACATATCGTATTTCCTGCACCGAACCTTTATATGTTTTTCCACTTGTGATCATCTAATGGTAAGAAGCATAGTACGAGAAAAGCACGCCGGCATCTTCAAGCATCTTCAAGGAAGAGGGCATAAGGTCGAACTGTTTGTGATCTATCGTACACGAGCGTAGCGCGGGGTTGCGCCGTCCGGGCCCGCCGCTCCTTGAAAGAAATGATGGATACATGTTCGAAGCCCTCTTTCATCATAAGAAGGGCTGTACTGTTATACTTGCACCAGCTTCCCCCGACAACGTTCTTAATCTCTTCATATCAAGATGGTTCGACCTGATGCTGCTGATGAACTTGCTATACTTTCTCTATCATGTTCCTGGGGCAAGGTATTTAAACGAGGCTGACGTAAAAACCATTGAGTGTGTGTATGGACCAGCAGCTAGTCAACTATATCCTCCAGCAGATCAATGCAGGCTATCGAGTCGATCAGATAGAAAGCTATCTCAAACAGTATGGATATCAGGACGTCAAGAGCTCGCTGGATGCGGCGGTAGATCTCGCGGCACGAAACTATATCGGCTACATCGACCAGCAGGTCAAGGCGGGCTACAAGCTTCCCCAACTCAGGTCTTCCTTGGTGCAGCAGGGCTATGATTATCGTGTCATAGACCATGCACTGAATCACTATCATACTAATTTCTTCAACAGCATCGTAGAGAGATTCAAAGAAGAGCAGCAGAAGGCGCAGCAGCAAAAGCAGCTTGAGGAAGGGATCAAGCAGCAGGTCAACCAAGGTCTCCAATACGGGCTCACGCTCGAGAACATCCAGTCCAACCTCGTGCAACTGGGCTATGATGCAAACCTGGTCTCAAAGACCGTCAACACCTTCCGCCAGTCCCAGATCCATCTGCCCAAGCAGTCGACATATCTCATCGGCTTCGCAGTCGTGCTCATCGCGATAATCGGCTTTGGTTTCTCGTTTATGGGTCAGGAAGGCGAGCGACCATCAAGACCAAGAGGTCCAGGGAGCGATTTCCTTCTCGATATCTCTGTGGAGAACGCTTTCCCGAGCATCGAACTCACGCCGGGAGACAAGCTCTCTTTCGCTGTCGATACCGACAACAGGGGAGAGACAGACGACTTTGATATCAAGTTCATCTATAATGTGAAAGACCGGGATGACAAGATCGTCCGGCACTCTACAGCTACGAAAGCGTTCCAGTCCAATTTGGCGGCAAGCATCACATTGCCAGATTTCATCGATCCAGGCACGTACACGCTGGAGGTCCTTGCAGATTACGGTCAAAACCAGAAGGCGAACGGTTCGTTCCAGTTCGACGTCGTGGACGAACGGACCGGCGGATCTGATGAGCCTGATGACGAACCTGATGATGAGCCTGATGATGGGCCGGAGGCACCGCAGCCTGATGACGAACCTGATGATGAGTCTGATGGGGTAGAGGACAGCGGATCGCTTGAGCCTGAAGAACAGGTCCCTAAAGAGCCGGAAGTGCAGGAGCCTTCAGCAGAAGAGTCGCTGAGCGATATCTCCTACCTGCGTACAAGCGACAGGCTCCTTATAGACAATGCGCTCGAGACGGACGGCACTGACTATGCAGCATTCCTCTGCAGAAAGATCAAGGTCGAGACGGTCAAGGATGAATGCATCTCCTATATCGCGCAGGAAGCAGATGACATGAACATCTGTGCAAATCTTACCACAAGCAACATCCATGACAAATGTTATCTCTCGTTCGCCAAAGAATCGACAGATAGATCTGTCTGCGAGAATATGCAGATGACACAGTCGCGCTCGATCTGCAAGATCTATGTGCTTAAGAACAAGAACATGCAGCTTCACAACATCACTGACGAAAAAGACTATCTCGACACCATCCAGCGGGAGTATGGTGATGATGTGGATCGATAGTTCTGCATGCCCGTGGCTAGCGCAAGATATCTTTGCCAGGGTAACATTAATAAACCTGTAATCCTGCAAGAAATATAGAATTATCGGGTGTAGTGATGGATCGGATGCGTATCAGGACATATTTCATGCTGTTTCTGATTATTGTCTCTACAGTATCCTACCCGGCTATGGCATCTGAGTTTGTCGATCTTCGCATCGATGTCGATGAGGTGCCCTTTGGAGAGGATGCAACTGTCTATCTGAGCGCAAGCGGCAAGGAGACTGATGTTAAGGTTTCCGTCCCTGTTGATGTCGTCCTTGTCATCGATGTCTCAGGAAGTATGCGCTACAATGTCCAGGGGGATGAGCTGGAGGATCTTGCTACCAATGAGCGCCGTCTGGGCATCGCTCGCGAGGCTGCAAACTCATTCATCGATCTTCTTTCAGAGAACCCGAACAACAGGGTCGGCATCGTCACGCTGGGCCATGAGGCAGAGATCGTCAAAGGGCTGACGCCCCTCTCGCAGGCATCAAGCATCAAGAGAGCTGTCAGCTCACTCAAGGCGTGCGGCGGTACGAACTATTATCTTCCGCTCGTAAAGGCTAAGGATCTTCTCGCATCAGAAGGCAAGCAGGGAAACCAGAAAGCCATCATATTCCTCTCTGACGGAAAGCCGACAACAAGCAATACAGAGAGCCCTTCAGACTGGGAACAGTGCAACTTCCGGACAAGGTACTCAGGGAGGGAGACGGTAGATGGAGACAGCTATCAGTGTTCAGGAACATACTATAAGGATCCTTCAGAAAGCCGATGCAGCGGCGGTTATGCTGACATGCATGATATCCAGGCAGCGCTTGCAGGGTCAAACCAGGTCAAGCAGGAAGGCATCTCGCTCTTCACGATCGGATTCGGCAATGCACAGCAGCTTGACGGAAGCCTTCTCCGACAGATGGCTTCTGATCCATCCTATTTCAATTTTGCAGGCTCACAGTCTGGACTTGAATCTATCTATGAAGAGATCTCGACCACTATCACCAATACGGTCGCTAACGATGTTGTCGTAAATCTCCAGCTTCCTGAAGGCCTTCTGTTCTCAGGAGTACATGCAGAGCAGAGCACAGCATCAAAACCAGTAGGCTTCTCTGCGTCTGATGGCATACTGAGCTGGGATATAGGGGCGCTCGCCAAAGGAGAGCAGGTCGGTATGAGCTTCGTTGTCGAACCGCAGCGTCCAGGAACATTTCCTGTAGGCGGCAGCAATGCCATCGCAGACTATACTGACCCGTATCAATCACAAACATCTGAATACTATCCTGAGGCGCAGCTCAAGGTTATCGATCCGAAACCCGTTGTCGAATCAGTCGAGCTTTATAAGGGATCAAGCTGCGCAGAGCTCCTTCCATCATCCGCCCCATTTTCAGGCAAGGGCTGCCTCAAGGCGATCATCACTGATGACGACCTTGACAGTGCACAGGCAGATCTCTCTGCGTTCGGAGCAGCCACCACAGAGGGCCGTTGCAAAAAGCTGACAAGTGCAGCGATACCCTATGAATATGAATGCATCTTCAACAACATCGATATCTCCATCCCGCGGGCGGGCGCCTATGCAGCGAGCGTCATCGCTACCGACGTGAACGGCAACTCTGCTTCAGGACAGCAATCCTATGAGTTCGGCGTCGAGAACTGCTCTCTTGATCTCGGCTTCAGCCTCCGCGGCACTCCTGATCACTCAGTCACAGCGACCGTCTCCAAAGGAGACTCCCAGGTGACGTCTAAGACATTCACCAGGTCCACCGGCGCTCCAAAGGTCGAGCATATGCGCATCGATGCCCAGGGAACCGATGAGATCACTCTCTTCCTGCAAGGCGGACCGTATCCCGCAGCAGGCAATCCTCTCTTCATCACCGTCAACGGCAAGAAACTGGCTAACCTCCCCTTCAATGTCCAGCAGGACACCTACACGCTTTCCCTATCGTTGGGCGAACAGATGGGAACAGCCAACATCTGCAAGGAGCAAGTCTGCATAAGTTCCGAGGAGGTCTGCGACGGATCGGACAATGACTGCGACGGCCTTGTCGATGAGTACGCGGTCACTGAACATTCATCTCCTCAGGAAGGCGCGCTCTGCGGCACCTGTACGCCGGGAGAGACGAAGACCTGCGACACCTTCAGAAAAGGCGAATGCGGTGCAGGTGAAGCAACATGCATCAGGGATCCGAAGACAGGCATACCGGAGTGGTCTGAGTGTACGACCGACTATGAGCCTCAACCCGAGGTCTGCAACTCCCAATACCAGAATTGTTGCGACGGTCTGGACAACGACTGCAACGGCAAGGTCGACGAGCGCTCCCAGTGCGCTGATGACATCTGCGAGGATGGAGAGACCAGGAGCTGCATGTGCGACTGTGAGGATGCTCAGGTGCTGATAATCCTTGATGACAACCACCATAATGAGGATCTCGCTGATTTTGACCAGATATATAACGATCTCCTTGAGCTAGGTATTGATGTACGCCGGGTGGACGAGGCAGAGCTAGCCGGCCATCAGG
>JBMCSP010000076.1:0-4498 GCA_048624455.1 Nanobdellota archaeon | reverse complement strand
ACAGTAAAAACAAAAGAGTCACGATTAAAGAGGAGCTAAAGCAGGGGATTCATTCCTTCAGCCGATTTGAAGACAGCATCGATAAGGTTTTTCATCTTTATGGGAAAGACCCCTTTGACATGGAGTCAAAGGTGCAGTTAGAAATCGGCTCCAATAATTTTCAAAAACAACTAAATTTTAAAGATTACAATGTTTCTTCGAAAAGTCAGGATGGTAAACCACCCATTGAGATTTTAACCACAAGAGAAGAAATGAGCCCTGTTGACTTTGAGGGAAAACTTCAAGCTGTTTCGGTGGCCTGCAGCTCTGATGAAATCGATGTGGTAGAATTACATAAACAAGAAGATGGATTTTACTTCCAGCCAGAAGAAGAACTGAAAAAATTTATTTTATTTACTGACAGAATGGACAATCATGCATCTGCGCATATGGTTGTTCCCACAGCAGACCCGACCACATCTTTCCGGATATCAGCTTATTCTCCTTCAGATCACTATATTGAGAGTATCGATAATCAAACAGTTCCTTGTCATATAATAGGTACTGGTGCGACTTGACGATCTCTGTGCATTTGTCCTTTGATTTCACGCAGCGGAAGAATACCCTGTAATAATGGTCCTTCGCATAGCTGAAGACCGGATACAGCGCCTTATCATATTGTGCACCAACAAGCTGTACTTTTCGGATAAGAATACGGACACCGACGACATGCTTGAGCCAGTTGCGAAGCGGGATGGCATCGTACTTTCTCTTGCAGACATCCGCATACGTCCCTGCAAGTGCAGAAGTGTCTGTCGCCGTCACAGCAAGGATGCCGTTGCGGGCGATCCTCTGCACCGCAGCGTCGAGAAACGGATTCGGCGTCCCGAAAGGGTCGATGTCGATGTAATCGAAACCTCCTGAGCCGAGAAGGAAGATGTTCGCATCGCTCTGCGAGATCTGCACCCGATCATCATCAGCATCTATGCCGTTCAATACAAGCCGTTTTTTCAGGCTTGTCGCGAAATCGTCAGCATGATCGTTGAAGCTGACCGACCTCACGGTATCAGGGAGCTCCTTCAAAAACCGGAGCCCACGGATGCCCGAACCGCTCAGGGGAAGCGCAACGCGCATCGGCCTGTCTTTCCCGGCGATCTTGAGCACCTCGATAGAGATGTCTCTGTTCAGCTTCATGACAGGATTATAGAATACGCCAAGCTCTTTTGACACCTTTTCAGGCATATCGAACTCAAGCTTGACGCTTCCTTCAGTTATCATGATGCAGAAAAATAGCACTGACTTCTTAAGTCTTGCGAAGGGGAGGGGGATCGAGGGGATCACTTTGTCAGGATCTCACAGCCGTCCTTCGTGACGAGGATAGAATGTTCAGCCTGGGCGACGATGCCGCCTTTCTTGTCGAGGAGCGGAGGGAACGAATGCAGGATGCCCAGATTATTCAGCTCACGTAGCGCAAAGTTTACCCTGGCCTTACCCAGTTCCCTGTCCACATACCGTCTTGCGAACGGAAATCCCTTGAAACGCTGGATGACTTTCAGAGCATTCCTCGTGATCGGGCTTCGGACAGGCTTCTTGCCTTCCAGCATGAAGAGCTCAGATTCACCACGTTCGACGACAAAGCCGGCTCCGTCAGTGACGAACGGCTCTATCGCTATCGTCATGCCTTCTTTCAAGACGATCTCATCCTTCGTGTCGTAGTTGGGGATGCTTGGATAGCCATGCAGATCATTTATGCCGATGCCATGCCCGGAAAGGTTCATCACAGGCGTAAACCCATATTTTCCAACAGTACGCTCGATCTCGCGGCCGATCTCGCTTGTCTTGACGCCGGCCTTCACGATGGCGATAGCATTCATGAGTGCCTGATGGGCTGCTTCGATAAGTTTTGCATAGCGCTTGTTGGTAGAGAGATCGACCGATATAGCCGTATCGCCGACAGCTCCGTTGACCATCGCGCCAAGGTCAAGCTTTGCAAGATGGTCTTCACCAAAGACGAACGGATCCTCATAGGCAGCACCATAATGGGCAGCACAGTCATTGACGGATATCTGCGACGGAAATGCCAGCTCGCATCCCTGGTCACGGATGAACGCATCGATCTTGTCGCAGACATCTTCCATACGGGCACCGACAGTAATGAGCTCTGCACCGTAAGCGCGAGCCTTTGCAGTCACTTCACCGGCCTTCCGAAAATCAGCAAGCTGTTCTTTGGTATAATCATAACCCATGGGAAAGGATTGGCTTGCCTGAATATTTAAAGGTTTAGTCGCCGAAAAGGCAGAGACACCACTCAAACAATAGGAATAAATATCTTGTGGACTTCCTTATGACCATGTACAAGGCCATAGCTCTCGGAACGAAGAATTCAGGCAAGGTCGTTGCGGTAGAGGAGATCATAGAAGAGTACCCCGACCTGTTCCCATTCTCTGAAGTGATCCCAACAGAGGTTGAATCAGGAGTCTCCGAGCAACCCATCGGCTTCGATGAGATCTCAAAAGGCGCGAAGCGAAGGGCGAAAGAGGCTTATGAATCCGTCCGGGGCGACATCGGCATCGGTATAGAGGATGGCATCGCCGAGATGCCGCATGCACGGACAGGATACATGAACTTCTGCTGCTGCGCGATCTATGACGGGCATGAATATGTCATCGGCATGTCAGGAGGATATGAGTATCCGCGGGATGTCATCAAGGATATCCTGCACAGGAAGATGGACGTCACCGAATCATTCTATGCAAGAGGACTCACCGGAAATCCACACCTGGGAAAGGCAGAGGGGGCTGTGGGAGTCATGAGCAAGGGCCGCGAGAACAGGGTCGACGGGACGAAGGCAGCGCTCCGCCGGGCACTGATACAGCTTGAGAATAAGGATTGGTTCTAAAAGTTCTAAAAATATCAGAAAAAGAAAGACAGGTTAATTGGGATAAGTTAATTGGAATAAGCCTCGTCATGAAGTGTTTTATTCTTCTCGATCGCCTCACGAAGCGGAGCGATGAATTTCATCACTTCTTCACCCATGCCCTGCTTGAGATCGATGGAAGAGAGATCTTTCTTTGCGAACGCTTTTTCAACATCACCATAGCTTGAGAACGTGATGGTGCCGCCGTACTGCTCAGGACGCTCGATGACAAATTCTCTTCCTTCTTCCTCGATGCGGCGAAAGATTATATACCTCATGATGGCAAGGAGTCCATTCCCCTCAGTCTTTCCATCAACGGAGAATGCCTTGTTGATCTTCTTTCTGATGCTCTTGTCAGAGTCGGTGAAATCAATCTTTGAATTCGGTTCTGACGAGCTCATCTTGCCGCTTTCGCCGAGTCCAGGAACAAGAGGATTGAGCAGATGGATGCGCTTCTCATAGCCGACTTTCGGCAAGAATTCCCTTGCGAACATGAAGATCTTGCGCTGGTCGGTGCCCCCGAACTGGGCATCGACTTTCAAGTATTCTTCATCAAGAGCCTGCAGGATAGGATAGAGAAGACCGCTCATCTTCGGCGTGGCAACCTGCTTGACGACCTCAGCACCTGCTTTCTGGGTGTCATGTGTACTGGCAAGCGCAGACATCTTGTACATATCAAGCGTATACTCATCCTTGAGCTGAAAATCTGTCCCTTTGACGAACTCGAGCTTGTCGAGGGGGACATCGACACGTTTGAGCATCTCCTTGATGATGAATTCATAATATGCTGTCCGTTTCTGCAAAAGCTCCCAGGTGCTCTTCATGTTGTCAAGATAGGCATGCATGTTGGCAAAGAGGATCTTGACCTTGCATCCGGCTCTCAAAAAGTCAGCGATCTTGTACATGGGCACGAAATAGCCGAGATGAGGTTTTCCGGTAGGGGCCGTCCCCCAATAGATGACAAGGTCCCGCTCCTTGAGGACTTCTTTCATCCGATCTTCATCAACGACTTCCGCGAGATTGCGGGTGATCAGTTCGTGCTTCTCTTCTGGTGTCATGACAGTCTGGAGGGAGGATCTCTTTTTATACGTTTTCATTGCAAAGGTGTCTTGAAAAAGGAGGAAAAAGTATACTGGCCGCTTAAAACTATTTCAGACGAGACGCGTTTTCCTGCACCCGTCTCGTCGTAAGACCAAAACCAGGCAGGATTTTTCTGTATTTCGTGCCAGTATACGGAAAGCGACATTCGCTTTCTGGACACACCCCATCGCCAAAGTAACCTGAAAGATTACTGCTTATGCTTGTAGCGGCCGCGCATCTCGACCTGCTCAAGCCGTTTCAGCACAGAAGATCCATTATTTGAAGCCGCTTCATAACTCTTGCAGAACGCTGAAAATGCCTTCTCAAAAAACGCAGGATGCTTGCTCTCTAGCGCTCTCCTGAAAAGATGGATGTCAACCGCCTTATCCTCTATCTTCTGCGAAAAGAAGCTCAGGCCGAAATCGATGAGGACAAGCCGCCTTGTCCTCCCTTCGAGAATGATGTTTGATGTCGTGAGATCGCCATGGATGATATCTGCATCGTGCATAACAGCCACATGCG
>JBMCSP010000075.1:0-4659 GCA_048624455.1 Nanobdellota archaeon | reverse complement strand
CCGGTCATGGTCTGCCAGGACGGGTTCATCACGTCTCACGGTGTCGAGAACGTCGAGACGCTTGACAACGCGACCGTCAAGATGTTCATCAAGGAGCACGACCCGTATTATCCTCTGCTCGATACCGATAATCCTATCAGCTCAGGTCCGCTTGACCTGTTCGACTACTATTTCGAGCATAAACGCCAGCAGTCCGAAGCGATGATGCATGCGCGAAAAGTGTTCAAGCAGATCTTCAAAGAATTCGGCAAGATCACCGGAAAGACATACGGCTTCTATGAAGGCTACCAGCTGGAGGATGCCGAGTATGTCGTCCTCGTCATGGCAAGCACTGCTGATACGGCAAAGCATGTCGTCGATGTGCTGCGGGAGAGAGGCGAAAAGGTCGGACTTTTCAAGCTTAACGTCTTCAGGCCGTTCCCGGTCGAAGAGGTCCTTAAGGAACTTGAAGGCAGGAAAGCTGTCGCTGTCATGGACAGGTCAGAAAGCTTCGGCGCCATGGGAGCAGCTCTTTTCAATGAGGTGAGAAGCGCGCTTTTCGAGTCAGAGAAGAAGCCAAAGATCATCAATTACGTCTATGGTCTCGGCGGACGGGACTGCGATGATGAATCATTGATGACTGTCTTTGCAGAGCTCAAGGAGCTTGAGCATCAGGATCACTATGAGAAAGTACGCTACCTTGGCGTACGCGATTAAGATACACACATACAGCGTTGTTGACCGCAAGCTCAATCTTGCGAGCCGGCATGCGTACCGTGGCGAGCAAACAGTTCCCACGAGCCAAGGTCCTCTGAAGGAGGATGAAGCGAAGCGGAACGAGTGGCAGAAACGTCAGCAACGCAAAAGAATGAAATAGTAGCCAGAAACATAACAGGAACACAAAAATGGTCAATCTCAAAGAACATGTCGCAAAACCTGCACGCCTTGCATCAGGACATCGTATGTGCCCGGGATGCGGACTGGCGATCGCAACGAAGAATATCCTTAGAAGCACTGATTTCCCTGTCGTCGTAGCGAACGCTACCGGATGCCTGGAGGTCAGTACGACGATCTATCCATACAGTTCCTGGAACGTCCCCTGGCTCCACATCGCATTCGAGAATGCAGGCGCTGCCATCTCTGGTCTTGAGACCGCATACCGAGCTCTGAAGGCACGGGATAGGCTTCCCGGCGGAGAGAAGGATATCAAGTTCGTCGCGTTCGGCGGCGACGGCGGAACGTACGACATCGGACTGCAGAGCCTTTCCGGAGCGACAGAGAGAGGACATAATTTCGCATACTTCTGCCTTGACAATGAAGGCTACATGAATACAGGCATCCAGCGATCCAGCGCGACACCGTTCGGTGCAGACACGAAAACGACGCCTGCAGGAAAAGTCGAGCAGGGAAAGCGTGAGCGCAGGAAAGATATCATGGGCATCATGGCCGCGCATCATATCCCCTACGTCGCACAGACCACTGTCTGGAACTGGAATGACATGATCACGAAGGCAAAGAAAGCCATCGAGACGCCGGGCCCTGCATTCGTCAACGTCTTGTGCCCCTGCATCCCAGGATGGAACGAGGGATCGGACCAGACGATCAACATCTCAAAGCTCGCTGTCGAGACAAACTTCTGGCCGCTCTATGAGATAGAGAACGGCGAGTACAAGCTCAACTACGAGCCTGCACAGAAGAAGCCGATCACAGAATTCTTAAAGACCCAGAAGCGCTTCAGGCATATGTTCAGGCCGGAGAACGCAAAGATGCTTGAGGAAGCCCAAAAGCAGGTCGATGATGATTTTGAACGCATCAAGAAGTTGTGCGGACAGTAGGCAGAATTATCTTATTTTATAGATGAGATTTAAATACTCATCTTGAATACGTCCAAATATGACTCCTTTTTCAGAGCGGCACGGATACAAGAAGGCAGAAGATCTCATCCAGAAAGAAAGTATCAACCATAAATTAAAAGTATCTATTTGGAATGTTATTCAAACAACTTTTCTCAGACATCTCGATTATCGCAATGTTTGGGATACTGTAGTTTACAATCACAATCGAAACTTCTATAATCGTTTTCGTGAGAAAATATTGACAGAGTTTTTTGTGGTTCCCATAGACACCATAGATAACAACTACGAGACATTCTATGAACTTCTACGAAAGAGATATTTTAAGAAACTAGAGTGGTATGAAATCTATGACCTTATTGAGATTATAAGTAGCTTTACATTTAATGAGCTTGCAGATGAGTTTTCTGAAAAAATCAACGCGGTATTACAAAGACAAACCTCAGCATATCGTCTCTTAGATAGAAAAATAGTGCCTATTGCCGACGATAACGAATTCAAAGAGATTGATGAAGCCATTGATCTACCTTTCAAAACAGTGAATCTCCATTTAACACGATCACTGGAATTACTTTCTGATCGAGATAATCCTGATTACCGAAATTCTATCAAAGAATCTATATCTGCTGTTGAAACGCTTTGTAAGAAGATTGCCGATAATGATAAGGCAACACTTAAACAAGCATTACAAGAGATAGAAAAATCAGATAAGATAACTATACACTCTGCCTTAAAAGATGCCTATTCAAAATTATATGGGTACACAAACGATTCAGATGGAATAAGACACGCTCTTCTAGAAGAAGATCAACTTGACTTTGAAGATGCTAAATTTATGCTCGTTTCTGCATCTGCATTCATAAATTATCTTAAGGTTAAAAGCGACAAGGCAAATATAAGTATTATTTAACCATCTCACAATTACGAACAATGATGGAGTTCATTATATACCCATCAACCCTTCCCTTTACCGTAATGAGATCGCCTTTCTTTAGGTCTAACAAAGGTTCTTCATCTGCAAACATGCATTGGACACCTGAATACTCATTAAAGGCGGCATTTGTAGACGAAGAATCTTGATCATCCGATTTTTTCTTATTTGGCATCATAAATGTACTGTTTCTATTTTATAAAAACTTTCACATTTTCACAAAATAGAATTCTTTCAAAACTTTCAGCGAAAGCTATATAAACTGCATTTTCCTCTTCCAGTCCATGGTAAAGACATTCAATGTTATCGTCGAACAGGGAGAAGACGGCTATCTTCTTGCAGAAGTCGTCGGTCTGCCTGGCTGCAGGACGCAAGCGAAGAACCATGATGAGCTCATGAGAAGGACGAAGGAAGCCATTGAACTCTATCTTTCTGAAAAGAAAAGAAAAGAAGTTATTCCAAAAGTCCTCAGCATGCAGCATATAGAAGTTGAATGCTGAAAATCCTTCAATTTTTTCGAGTCAAACTTTTTATACCCTATTTTTGATTTCTTAGATATGCAAAGACTTCCTATAATGAGTGCTGCACAATTTGCTAAAACAGCAAGATGGGTTTCATCTTCAAGAGGCAGCATGGCAGCCATATGTTCTTTGAGCATCCTGATGGCAGAACAACCGTGATTCCAAACCATCCAGGAGAAGACCTTGATAGAGGATTGATGAACAAAATCATCAAACAGGATCTAAATATATCACGAGAAAGATTTCTGCAATATCACAGATAACCAACAAATATTTATCTTTCAAAAATATCAAGATTCTGTGAAACACTCACTCATTGACAGGATCTTTACGCTGAACATCTTTACTGCACTATTTCTCCCTGCAAGCATATGGATCGTCGTCTATGCCTTAGGACATAGTTTTGTCTGCATGGGATGCATAGAAAATGTGCCGCTGCGACTCCTGCAAGGACTTGGAGAATTGATCTTTCTCTTCTTCATGATCTCACTTTTCTATACAATCATGAAAAAACGACGGTTGAAAGAAAGGGCATTTGCACGAGGAAAAAAAGTATTGTTCATCATTAGCCTCATCGTCTTTTTTCTCATCATCATGGTAAACATCCAGAAACTGATCTTTGAGATCGCGGCAGACCTATCGCGGCAGAAGTCAGCATACTATGCAGAGATTAAGAAAACGTGCACGACCCCGGAATGCTTTGCAACAGTCAACTACATGGAAGAGCACGAATACATGCTTGCTGATGATGGTAATTGTCCTGAAGGGTATTTTATGAACGGATTCAAGGGTTCTATCTACAATTGGTGCGAACCGATCCCTGCAGGATAGAAAAAGAAAGAGAAAAAAGAAAATCTTATTCACTCACTTTGATCGCATCGACAGGGCAGATGCCTGCAGTGTCCTTCGCCTGCTGGACCTCGTCTCCGCTGAGATCGGTCTTCTTGGGCACGGCCTTCATCCCATCCATCTCAAAGAGGTCGGGAGCGGCGCTGACACAGGCTGAGCAGCCGATGCATGCACTTGTCACTTCTAGAGAAGCCATTTGATAATCACCACTAGTCAGAATGCTCTGAGTGGTATTTAAGTGTTTGGTTGAAGGATTGTTTTTATACGATGAATACGTTAAGAAAAGGATGGCAAAGATCATATTCCGCAAGGCACACGTCGCTGACGCAGAAGGTATGGCAGAGGTCATGAGAGAGGGCCTTAAGCAAAAAACCTGGCTCTACACCGGAACCAACAGGTACAAGAAAGACCGTCTCGACGATCTGAAAGAAAAGCTTGCAGAGAAGAACCCGTCATCAGTCTTCATCGTCGCCGTGAAAGAGAAGAAGATTGTTGCTCATATCCACGGGAAGAAATTAAGCGGACG
>JBMCSP010000074.1:0-4745 GCA_048624455.1 Nanobdellota archaeon | reverse complement strand
CTGCCGCTTCAAGTTCATGCAGGGCTACAGCGTCCCGCGAAAAGGTGGCTGGGACTGCCACGGTCTTCCCGTCGCGGTCCAGGTCGAGAAGAAGCTCGGTCTTGAGACAAAGAAGGATGTCCTCAAGTATGGAGAATCAAAGTTTATCGATGCCTGCAAGAAGGATGTCTTCACCTTCGTCAAGGAATGGACAGACATGACGCAGCGTATGGCGTTCTGGGTCGATCTTGACAATCCTTACATGACACTTAATACTGAATATATGGAAAGCGTCTGGTGGTCGCTGAAAACATTGTTTGACAAGGGCCTGCTCTATGAAGGATACAAGGTTGTCCCCTACTGTCCGCGATGCGAGACGCCACTCAGCAGCCATGAGGTCGCTCTCGGCTATGAAGATGTCAGGGAACCTTCTGTCACTGTCCGATTCAACCTGAAAGATGATGACAGGACAATCCTTGCCTGGACGACGACGCCCTGGACACTGATCAGCAATCTTGCTCTTGCAGTGCACCCGGACATAACTTATGCAACATTTACCGTCAAAGGCGAGAAGGCCGACGGGAAGAAATATGTCATGGCTGAAGAGCTCATCTCAAAATACTTCGATGACTATGAGGTTCTTGAGAAGTTCCCTGGAAAAGATCTTGCAAGGAAGCACTATGAACCTATCTATGATTTTGCCCGACCTGAGGTTGAGAGTCAGGAAGGAAAAGATGCATGGAAGATCATCCTTGCAGATTACGTCACGACGGAAGAAGGGACCGGTGTCGTCCATCAGGCTCCTGCTTTCGGTGAAGATGACTATGATGCCTGCGTCGAGAACAATATCGCGTTCGTCAATCTTGTCAACAAGGACGGAACGTATGTCGATGCGGTCAAGCCATACAAGGGACGCTTCGTCAAGGACTGCGATCAGGATATCATCAAAGAGCTTGAAGAGAAGGAGATCCTGCTCAAGAAAGAGGATTACACGCACGCGTATCCATTCTGCTGGCGATGCAAATCCCCATTGCTCTACTATGCCATGGATTCCTGGTTCATCGCTGTCAGCAAATACCGAGAACGTATGTATCAGCTGAACGAGAGCATCAACTGGTCCCCAAATCACCTGAAGGATGGCCGGTTCGGCAACTGGATTGCCGGTGCGAAGGACTGGGCAGTCTCACGAAACAAGTTCTGGGGAACCCCGCTTCCGATCTGGCGATGTGGATGCGGCCACATGCATGCTATCGGCTCGATCAAGGAGCTTGAGGAGAAGACCGGAACGAAAGTCGATGATCTCCATAAGGATACGGTCGACAAGCTGACCATGGCGTGTGAGAAATGCGGCAAGGAGATGCATAGGACTTCTGAGGTCATCGACACCTGGTATGACTCAGGCTCGGCAAGCTTCGCGCAATATCACTATCCATTCGAGAACAAAGAGATGTTTGAGAAGAGCTTCCCGTACTCATTCATCGCAGAAGCGATCGACCAGACACGTGGATGGTTCTACACCCTTCATGTCCTTGGCACGCTGCTCTTCGATGATGTCGCTTTCAGGAGCGTCGGTGTCGGCGGCCATCTCTGCGACGAAGAAGGAGAGAAGATGTCAAAATCGAAAGGCAATGTCATCCTGCCAAACGAGATGTTTGACAAGTTCGGCGTCGATGTCGTCAGGCTGCTGTTCACCCAGTATGGCCTCGGACCGTCGATCAAGTTCGGCGAAGGTCCGCTGAATGAGAGCATCGTCCCGTTCTTCAACACGCTCTGGAACTCATACTTCTTTGCACGATCATACCTGCAGGACCAGAAGGTTCCATCTGATGCTCCAAAAGAGATGGCTGTCGAAGACAAGTGGATGCTCAACAAGACGAATATCGTCATCAAGCAGTTCACCGATCTTTTGGAGAACCATAATGAGAATCACTGTCTTGCTCTGATGCAGGAGTTTGTTGTCGAGGATTTCTCGCGATGGTATATCAAACTCGTCAGGGATCGGACAAGCGAAAAGGATGAGGCATTGGCCTACGTATTCAGTTCTGTCCTTGATGCCGTCACGAAGCTGCTCGCTCCGCTTGCTCCGTATGTATCAGAATACATCTATCAGGAAGCTGTCCGTTCAAAGGATACACCGCTCTCCGTCCATCTGGCAGAGTGGCCTAGGCCTGGTGCGATCGATGAGGAATCTGACGCACGCATGAGGACTGCCCGTGATATTGTCCAGGCCATCCTTTCTGCTCGTGATAAATCACAGATCGGCGTCCGCTGGCCTCTTGGAGAGATCACTGTCGCCACTTCAGATGAGACCGTCGGCAAGGTCCTTGAAGAATACGGCGGCCTTATCAAGAGCCATACGAATGTCAGGTCCATCATCGTCCAGGATTCTTTTGAGCACATTGATTACAGTATGAAGCCGAATTACCGCAGTCTTGGTGAATCGTTTGGCGAAGTCACCGCTGATATCATCACTGAGATGAAGAAGCTTGATTTTGAAGAGCTGACAAAGGAGATGGCTGCAGGAAAGACGCATCCTGTCGAGTTCAACGGAGAGAAGTATGCGCTCAAGCCAGAACATTTCACGATATCCCGTCATGCGCAGGAGCCCTATGAGTTCGGCGATTTCAAGTCAGGAACGATCTACATCAACAAGGAGCTTTCCGATGACCTCCTGACTGAAGGGTTTGCCCGCGAGATCGTCAGACGCGTCCAGGCGCTCAGGAAAGATGCGGGTCTTGAGAAGAGCGATCTGATCTCACTCTACGTCCAGCTCAACCCTGACATGAGTTCCACTGTAGGGGAACTGCTCCAGGACCTCAAAGGAAAGATCGGTGCAAAAGACATCACGGTCTCGACTATCGCCCCTGAGAAAGAGTACGAATTTTCCAAATCCGCAAAAGTAAAGGGCAAGGAGTTCACTGTTTTCTTTTGATCTGTTCTCATTAAGCAGAGCAATCATGATTTCAGGATAAGAAGGCTCAGTGAGCTTGCTTGGCGGTTGAATGCTTCTGATAGATAAGCCGACCCACAAAAGATCCAAACAATACCAAACAGACTATCACGGTTATTATAACGCTTGGATACTGCTTATCAAAACCGCTAACAGATATGTGTTTGATCAATATCCCAAGATATGCCCATATCAATACCAGCCCATATGCAATATTCTTATCTTTAAGCATCCGTAAGGTTCCGATCACTGTTCCGACCAGCAAGACAACGCTTGTCCAGACAACCTCAGCAATTCCAAATCCATTCCATCGTATGCTCACTAAAAACACGGTGATGTTGGCTACAGCGGCTACGGTGATCCAGCCGAAGTAAATGCTAAAAGGGGTAGAAATACATAGTGTTTCCAGCGATTTCAATTTCTCAACGCGGAGAATGTCAGCAACCCTGATCAGCAGGACAAGCAGTATTGTCATGATCAGCACAGACAGACCGATAAAATCGTAATGCCAGGCAAAGATCCAGGATATATTTGCGGCTGAAGTGGCAACAAAAAGGATATTGATCCTCTTCAGAAGCGCTTCTTTCTTCTTACTGTTTTTTGCAATGAACTGATAGAGTACATATCCTGCAAGCAGAAGATAGATCAAGCCCCAAATAGAAAATGTCAGACCTGCCGGGGCAAAGAGATTAGGATATGCATCAGATATTGCACCAGTGGAACGACCATTGATCGGCAGGCTGTTTGCTAAAAAATTCACAACTACCATCGCAATATAAGCCAGTCCTGCAAGGATCTTTATTGAACTATTCTTCATGTGCAAAAGTAAAGTGTCATCAGGTATATTAGCTTTGTCATCTGTCTTTTCGGGATTGTTTCTGCTTTCAGTTTTCTACTCTGATCGAACTTAGCATAGGGATTTAGAGAAGTTGTCGGAAAAAATACATATTAAGTCATGGAATCGATCCCTATGATCCAGATCTTCCAGAACCAAGAAAGTCCACTTTAAGAACTGTATTAGATGACCATTTGATGGAAATGGATTTTGAAGGGAGAATAAACCTTACATTTCATTCTTGGCGGGAGAAACTGCATTGGAAATATTGGACCATTGATAAACCTACAAATGATTAAGAAGATTCTTAGATCTTTTCCGAGAATTGAGTTTAACATAGCGGGTAGAAGAAGCTGTCTGAGCGTTAGCGAAGGTAGTTTACCCGAAGAGCGTAGTGAGTGAAACGAACGGAGTTCTAGTCGCTGTTAAATGAGTCTCGAAGAGACCGACCGAAGGGAGAGTAGAATTTTGTGCCGTAATATTTAAATATCTATACTGATTCAATGAACTCATGGCTGAAATAATAAATGAAGAAATTAAAGAAATGAAAAAAGATATTGCTTATCTAAAGAAGCACATGGTTGATGTGGATAGTATTATGACTGAAGATGATTTTGAATTATTACTTGATTATCGTACTGAGAAGGAACACGGAAAACTTGTTTCAGAAGAGCAACTTAAGAAAGAGTTGAACTTTAATGTTTCAAGTTAATTTTTCTAAACAAGCTATAAAATTTCTGAAGAACTCTAATAAAGAATTAGTTTCTAGACTTTTTTCTAAGATTGAAACATTGAAAAAAGAACCGATTGGACATGATTCAAAATCAGTTGAGGGTTTCAAAGAGAAACTCTTTCGTGTAAGAGTTGGAGATTATAGGATACTCTATGAAGTTGATCACAATAATAACTTGATTGGTATTGTAAAAATAGATAAGAGAGAAAGAGTTTATTAGGCACAGAATTCTATTTCATTTAACATCG
>JBMCSP010000073.1:0-4836 GCA_048624455.1 Nanobdellota archaeon | reverse complement strand
ACTTCTTCGGTAACGACCAGGACCTTGACATCAAGAATCTGATCACCACTGTAGGGAGTGTCGACATAGACCTCAAACTGGCCTTTTTGCCCACCTTCAAGCTTCACATCGTCTTCAAGAAGGATGACAGTATCGCCCTGGACAAAATAGGGGCGTATGATCGTCTTCCGCAGTGAACTGGAAAGCTTGAGCGTCCTGTCAAGAGCCACCGACATATCCTCATCCTCTAACGCAGCATCAAGCGCCAGTGTCGAGGCAGTCTTGTACTTAGGCTGCACGACCACGTTGAGTTCTACAGAGCTGTTCGATCGCAGAGTGCCGGCGTACTTCAGCGATTGTCCATCCTTGTCCCAGTCTTCATCGTAGGAGATTATCTTGAGTGTCTCGGGGATGCTGAGCACCATGCCGGTCAGGTCGACATCGGTCGCAGCGGTATTGTCGACAGAAGCGGTGATCTCGACATGGTCGCCGACGTAGACTGTCTTCGTGGAGGTGTTGGTGGAGAGCTCGACATCATAAGGGTTTGAGACCTTGATATCCAGCGCATTAGAATATATGGTCTCAGTGGTGAAGCCATCGAAATAGGATATCTCCGCCTGCAGCTGCTCATCGCTGTCGTCGACCGCTTTGAGAGTGAATGCGAATGCTTCCTCTTCGTCTGCATCGATGTCGGCCCTGATCAGGACGGCACCATCCTGTGAATCTACACCGCTTCCCATATCTGCTACTGCGAGGCCATCGGGGAGAGCAAGCTCGTAGACGAGGGATTCTGCTGCTATGGCACCTGTGTTTGAGATGGTGACGCTGATATCGACCTCATCACCCAATCCTGGGGAAGAGGAAGAAGCGGTCTGAGAGACTGAGACAGAAGGAGACAATGATGTTATCCTCAGTTTCGCTTTGTACTTCTCTAAATCTTCATCATATTCGACATCGTTGAAGCAGACACGCATCCGCTTGTCCGTATCGCATTCGCCAAGGTCCAGCCAAAGATACATCCCTTCAGCCTCTATAAGCACTTTATCTGCTGTCGATGCTATGGTGACCTTATGGAAGACACCGTCGACAGGGAACTGGTCGCCTGAGAAGAAGAACTTCTCGAGAACAAGCTCTTCACCAGCAGACAGAGCGGACGCTGAAAGGATCAGAAAAAAACATACAAGCCCGAAAAAAAAAGTGTATCGCATCGGTTAGCACCTATGTTCTTGGATGCATCCAGGACGACTGATAAATGATGGAGCGGAAAAGGATGATCAGCTCATCCCATCAGCGTCCATGCTGCCATTATCGGTATCGTTCTGCGTTCCGTTCTCCATGACGACCTGAACAGCCTCGACATCAGGATCAGCTACGGCATCATCGCTGGAGTCCTGATAATCATCGACTTTTGCTTTGATGTCATTTGCAGCATTTCCTGTTTCTGAGACGACAGCTTCAATCAGCGAAGTAGGGCTGAGTCGCGCAAGGTCGAATATGATGGACTGGTTCTGGACTGCTATCTCCTCACCCTGATACTTCTCAAAGATGTAGAGCATACCTTCAGTATCGTTGTGGTTGAAGATCGCAGCCATCTCTAAGAGGAACAAGAGCCCTTTGATGTCATCAGTACCGAACTGCTCTTCGAGCTGTCCTCGTATCTGGTCAAGGATCTCTCTTTTCATCGCGTCTTCAGGAGTCTCGACGATGGTGAAATTCATGCCGTCAAACCGCTCTTCGAGCTCATCTGTATCAAGCGTATCAAGCGCATCCCCGCGAAGATTGACATAGGGAAAAAGTTCCTCCCAAGGGTCCGCTGCTTTCAGCAGCTTCAGGACGTCTTCCTGTGGGATGGGTTTTATGATCGTATCTGAACCGGAAGCGTCAGTTATCCTGGAGACATCGAGCTCAGTGACTGGAGAGTCTTTTAGCACTGAATAGTCTACAAAGATGATCTTGTAAGTATCCTCTGAATATCCGCGTCTTTGGAGCATATCCTCAGGAAGATATGAGGAGGTCTCAACGACGGTGAACATCTTATCCATCTCTCCTGCAGAAAGCTTGCTGGTAAGCTCATCGATACTTGTCCGATCAAGGAACTTCATCTGCTCCATCAGGTCCATCTCTTCAGCAGGAAGAAGGACAAGTCCGGTCATGACCGTATCGCCGTCCCTGAGAAGGACAAGGTTGTTCGATGTCGGAAATCTTTCCTGCATCTCCTGCACCTCGTCAAAGACGAAAAAGCCGACACCGGCGACAAGAAGGACAGATATTGTCAATGCTGTCAGTATAGCAACAGCCACGTTCTTTATGAACTTGAATACAAGGAATATGGACAACGCAAAAAACACCAATCCTATTATGATCGTAATCTCCACATAATCACCTCAATTTCTCTGTATCTTTAGCAGGATGCCACATTTAAATAGATTACTATTATTGAGAGCGATGCTGACCAGAAATCCTTTTATACTTGACAGCACACCATGCAGTTATGAAACCTATATTTGATTCTCCTGAGGAATTCTTCAAGGTAGTAGGTGCAGAGCCAGTAGATGCACTCGAAGAGAAGAAGAAGCACTATCTGATACCCGATCAGGTCATGAGACGCAAGGAAGAGATAGGAAAAGAAGCATTCAACGCAGGGACTTTTCTCGGCGAAGAGACAAGGCACGGGTTCAGGCCGAGCGTCGCACTCATCGAGCATATCTCAGAGCAGGATGTCAGGAAGCTATCGGTCGACAAGAAGACTGCCTGGCTGTTTCTCTGCGGAAGAGATATTTTCAAGCGATCGCTCAAAGACGAAGAGAAGATACCGGAGGGTTACGTCTTCATCATGAATGAGCGAGGGGAGAATATCGGACTTGGCTATGCCAAAGGAAATCTTATCGAGAATGTTCTTGACAGAGGAGATTTCCTGCGCAGGGAACGCTCCTCCTGATGTACATCCGCACACACTGATGTGCAAATGTGGCGATTAGTTTATTCAATATTCTCTGTTTCTTCATCGACGGGAGGTGGTACAGCATGCCATATATGCAATGCCCTTACTGCGACAGTGTCAATGTGATCAGGTTCTATGCGAACATGTACAAGTGCGAGACATGCGGGCGGCTCTTCAATCATTTCGAGTCGGAAGATACGGTCGTCGTGCAGTAAAACGACAAATATGATCGCAGAAGCAGAATGAAAACGATATACAAAAATATATATTTTCCATACATAAAATATATATCTTTCTTTTCAGTTTTTACCGTATGGGGTGATTGGAATGCCATATGTGCAATGTCCTTACTGCGATAGTTTCCACTTAAAGCATTTCTACGGGAACGTCTATAAGTGCCAATACTGCGGCAAGGAATTCCACAATTATGAGAAGGATGCACGCGTCCCCACTTTTGATCTATAATGGCCTATAAGGATCCATCAGCGCAGCAACGCTTTTACCGCCGGAAGCGTCTTCCCTTCTAAAAGTTCAAGGCTCGCACCGCCTCCGGTCGAGATATGGTCCATCTTCTTAGAGAGCTTGAGCTTCTCGACAGCAGCCACAGAGTCGCCACCGCCGACTATCGTCTTTGCAGGTGATGCTGCGAGCATCTTCGCGATGGCGTTCGTCCCTTTGTCGAACGGTTTCTGCTCAAAAAGGCCCATAGGCCCATTCCATATTATCGTCTTTGCCTGCTTTAGGACAGAAGTATAAATCTCGACCGTCTCAGGACCTATGTCAAGACCCATCATGTTCTTTGGATGCTTGTCCACAGGGAGAGTTTTCATCCGCGCAGTCGCATTCGTCGAACTTGCTGCCACCATATCGACAGGGAGCATGATCTTCTTCTTGGAACCTGAAAGAAGCTTCTTTGCCAGATCAAGCTTATCTTCCTCGACAAGGCTCTTGCCGGTCTCATAGCCCATCGCTCTGTAGAATGTAAACATCATGGCGCCTCCGATGAGAACAGTATCTGCTTTCTTCACGACATTCTTGATGACGCCTATTTTGTCTGAGACCTTCGCACCGCCCATGATGACGACAAGGGGTCTCTTCGTCTTTGAGAGATCAAGATTCTTTAGTTCTGACTCAAGTAAAAGTCCCGCTGCACTGGGAAGATATCTGGTGACAGCATGGACAGAGGCGTGTTTGCGGTGGCTCGTCCCGAACGCATCATTGACATACACATCTGCATAACTTGCAAGCTGCTTTGCAAATGCTGCATCATCGTCTTTTTCTTCAGGATAGAATCGCAGGTTCTCCAAAAGCACTATCTTGAAATCGGACGGATCAGGTATGATGACTTCCATGCAGTCAGGCACAAAGAACACCTTTTCCTTCAGAAGAGACTGGAGCTTTTTTGCGACAGGAGCAAGAGAATATGACTCGTCCCGTTTTCCTTTCGGGCGGCCGAGATGGCTTACGAGGATGAGCTGTTTCGCGCCTTTCTCGATAAGTTTCCTGATAGTCGGGATAGCTGCCCTGATCCGCTTGTCGGAAGCTACCTTGCCATCACGCAAGGGGACATTGAAATCTACCCGCACAAGAACTGTCTTGCCTTTCACTCCTATACTTCGTATCGTACGCAGCGCCATATGCATTCTTCAGGCCTTGACTGTTATAAATCTTAGTTACCACTCGCAAGAAGAACGTCCCCCGCCTCATCAGAAGGATTGCTTTCAGAAGGATAAACCAGGAGAGAGTTTATAAATTGTGGCTGTTTTCTCGACGATATGAACTCTGAGGAAAAGAGAAGCGAGTTCGATCCTCATTACTTCATGGTGCAGGAGAACCGCTCAGCACGCCACGATTTCTACAAAGGGCAAGATATCTCAGTACACGCATATTTTGAGGGAAAACGTGATGTTGAGCAT
>JBMCSP010000072.1:0-4863 GCA_048624455.1 Nanobdellota archaeon | reverse complement strand
TATCCTGTCCTTCTCACGGAAGAGTTCCTGCTGCTTCTCACGAAGGTCCTGGATCACAACTTGGCCTTCATCGGCTTTTTTGTCGAGTTCCTCAACCTGCTTCTCAAGCTCATGCGCCCCTTCGATATCATTCTTGTCGCGGATGCGCTTGATAGCATCTTCCATGGATTTCAGATTCTTCTCAACCTCTGTCTTTCTCTTCTCAAGACCTTCCTTCTCAGCGATATAATTGCCGACCTTATCATCGATCTCAGTCATGTTGCCTTTCAGCTGGTCGCGGCGGGTATTGATCTGTGCGATCTGCTGCTTGCAGTTCTCGATCCTCGTCCTGTATGTCGCAAGATCGATCCTGAGCTGTTCGACTTCCTTGTTAAGCTCGACCTGTTCTCTCTCGCCCTTCTCCTCGATCTCTTTGTTGATCTCGTCGAGGCGGCGTTCTTTCTCAGCCATATCGGCATTGAGCTTGTCGATATCGTTGTTGAGATTCTCGATATCCCTGTCGAACCTGGAGACCTGACTGTCTTTTCCCTCTTTCTCCTTCTCTTTCTTCTTGATCTGGATATTGAGATAAGATGCCTTGTTTTGGGCAGTCTTCTCTTCAAGCTCCTTATACTGCAATGCCTGATCACGATCTTTCTTGAGCTCTTTGATGTAAGAATCCTTCTCCTTCATGACGATGTCGACTTCCTTGATGGATTCCTCTACCTTTTCCAGTTCTCGCAGAGCTTTATTCTTCTTTTCTTCATAGATAGAGATGCCTGCGATCTCTTCGACAATCTTTCGCCGCTCTTCCGGGGAGATCTCAACGATCCGTGCGATGTCTCCTTGTAGGATGATGTTGTAACCGTTCGGATTGATCATGGCGCCTGCAAGCATGTCGATGATATTCTGCCTGGTGACCGTCTTGTCATTGATCTTATAGAGGCTCTGGCCGTTCTGACGGATGACTCGTGTGACCTTGATAAATTTCTCATCAAGAGGAAACGCACCGTTCTCATTGTCGAAGAAGATACTGACGGATCCTTCCTTTGCAGGATTCTTTGACTTGCCGCCGTTGTAGATAAGATTAGAAGATTTCTCTGCACGCAGAGCTTTGCTTGAGCTCTTTCCAAGGACAAAGCACAACGCGTCAAGAATGTTCGATTTTCCCGAACCGTTCGGTCCGATGATGCAGTTGTAGGTGTCGTTGAAGATGAGCTCGGTCTTCTTTGCAAAGGACTTGAATCCCTGCATCTCTAATTTGTTGATCTTCGTCATTGACACACACTCAAAGCTGACCCAATAGAGTCAATAAAGCATCATGTTCATATTTAAAGGTTGCGGTAGAAATATGGGCGGTAACCGACAAGATGATAAGAACTTTTAGGAGAGATAAAGCGATGACACGAAAAAGATATCATCATCCAACAGAGAAGATGATATTCAGAATCCGCCAAGCTTGCTCTGCTTGGTGTCATGCTTCGCCGCGATCTTCTTCCATGACGACCAGCTCTTGCGGAAGAAGTCATGCTTGTCGTACTGCTCGGCAAGGAACGCCCTGGTCTTTGGGTCGCTCGGATAGCCCGAACCGAAATCGACACCGATACGCATCTTGATCTTCTCGATCTCCCTATCGCGCGTCACCTTCGCAAGGATGGATGCTGCAGCGACTGTCGCATACTTGTCATCGGCCTTGTGTTCCACGACAAGCTCCCGGGATTTATCTTTGAGAAATATCCTGAATTCGTTCTTGAACTTATCGATCGAATTGCTCGGCGAATCGAGGATGATCGTATCTGACGCAAGGAAGTTTGCTATCATGGCCATGTTGACCATCTCGAACTTATTGAGATTGTTCGTCGGCGAGAACAATGCAGCATCGATATCCTGCGGAGAAAGGATAAGTATCTTGTGGCTGATCGCGATGTGCTTGATCGATTCGAAAAGCTGCTCGCGCCGCGCAAGGCTCAGCTGCTTTGAATCTTTGACGCCCAGATTCCGAAGACGCTGGATCCCTTCTGCATCAGCGACAACACCCGCGATGACCATAGGGCCGATGACCGGACCACGACCGGCTTCGTCAATACCAAGCTCTGTGCCTTCCTGTTTTGTCATGGCATATCGAAGAAGAGCGACTTATATATACTTTGCGCCGGGGCGCTGATCCATCTGCATCTGGTCACGATGAGGCAGGGCGTCAAAATCTGGCTCTTGGTATTGCTGCGGCGCAGAAGAATACTGACCAGGACCCCGCTGCCCAAGAGGAGACATAGGTCCTGCATTGCCCATCTCACCCTGAGAATGAAACCTTTGTTCCATGCCGGAGCCGGGCTGCCCGCCATCCGGCGGCGGACTGAAAGGATCTTGCCCCATCCCATACGGACTATCCTCACCTTTGTCTGCGGACAGAGCAGCCGAATCAGGTATGACCCGCACGATGAGCTCGATAAGAAGATAGAAGACAGGGAAGAAGGCGAAGATCGAGACGATATTCATGACGCTGATCGCTGCAGTACCATAAATGATCGGCGTGAACATGACGAGAAAATACGTGATGACCCTGATGCGGCCTCCGAAATGGGCAAACTCTTTCTTGTGCAGGCCTTCGATGATGACGACGAGACCATAGATGAGGATGAAAGCGGCAAGGCCGTACTTGACGTAAAGAGTAAAATCGGTCATGACCGTCTCTTCAGCAAGACCCCTGGTGATGTATCGCGACCAGTCGATAGCGACCCATATAGGGATAGCTCCATTCGTTATGGCATTGCCAAAACCCGTCCCTCGTTTTTCCTGGAAGAACTCAGTAAAGAACCAAGATATCCAGATGGGGATGATGATCCAAAGAACATTAAAATCCTTGATAGGAGCTCCGAACAGCCAGAGCCATGATGAAAACGCGTCAAGGATAGTGTCAAGGATAGCCATGGTGCATTTGTCTATTCTGTCATATATAAAACATTGGGATGTGCTGCAATCTTTCGGCATAATATTTATAAATCTACAGAGTCTCTACCTCTCTATGGTACTGGGAAGACAACGGTTCACGATCATCAGCGCAAGGAAACCTTCGAAGAAAAACATCAATGAGGAGCTTCGCTGGCTTGGAGCATCGCTCGGACTCTTCAACCTCCGCGACAAGGACCAGTCGTGTTTCCGTGTTTTCATCGAGATGATCAAGAATGCGAAGCATGAAGGGCTCTCCAGTGATGAACTGGCATGTCGACTCAATCTCTCAAGAGGGACGGTCATCCACCATATCAACAAGCTGATCGCTGCAGGCATCGTGGTGAGCGACCGCAACAAGTATCTTCTCAGGGTCGACAACCTACATCAGCTCATCGATGAGATCGAGAAAGATATCCAGCGGACGGTCTCTGATCTCAAGACCGTTGCGAGCGAGATAGATCTCTATCTAGGCCTTTCCGAATAAGTCTCAAGGATCTCTTTGTATCGTCTGGCTTTCTCATCGAACGGCAAGATGTGTCTTGGTGAAGGAGAGGGAAGCTTGATGAGATCGGCACCTATATCCCCAAAGTTCTTTCTCATAAGATCATAGACATAAGCGCTCGTACAGAGCACTGCCTGCAGCGAAGGATTGTCTCTTAGAAGCTGATCGATGGGCTGCAGCTTAAGGACCTCCATGTCGACGTCCAAGGCAGAGCCTGGCCTTTTTCGTCTGCATATTTTGATGATATCAGCAATAGCGATATTATGCTCTGCAAGAAATTCTTTCTTTCTCTCGACATTCTCTTCGATGCTTTCATCTTCGATGCGATGATAGAGCCTGGCCCCATATATTGCCTCAAGGATCTTCCAGAGCTGGTTGCGCTTGCTTTGGTAGAAGAACGACAGGATTTGATTACCTTCCTTATCGATGTAGGTTCGTCTCGGCGGAAAACTGCCGAGGATGAGAACAGTTGCGTGCTTTGGGATAAAGGGAGGGTATGGGTGCGATTCGATCATGGAGATGAGCAATTGTCGTTCATTTTTATGTCTGGCGATTTGTTATTGTGATGATGGGGCTTTGGACATATATGCATTATTTTTTGTGTTGAACTGCCTCCCCCAGGTCAGAAAGGTCATCCTTTGGGAGAGGGGCAACCCCTGACGACGTCCTCTATGTTTACAATCAGGTAGTCCAACCTGATGCAGATCATCCTGCAGGTTCATTTCGAAAACCTTATAAGAAAGCTGCCTGTAATATGTTATGGGTGGTAGTGGTTGATAGCACATTTCAGAAATCTTTGGCATGTCATACGGCATGATAATTCGAAACTTGAAGCGTCACCGATATTGTTTTGGTTCTTCACGCCGGTCCTTGTAGGAAGCACGGTCGCGAACTGGTTCGATCTCAGGCTCTTTCTCGGCACGGTCGCCTGGTGTATAGTTTCGTATGCATTCGGCCAGATGATCATCACCTGGTACAAGAGACGAACACAGACGATTCTTGCAGATGATGGTGGCTTCAGGCTTGACCTTCTAAAAAAAGACATAGCAAGCCGATAAGCGGGGCAGCGCCATACGGGCAGCTCGGCTTATGGAGATGACAGCGCACAAGTGTCAGAGGCCATTATCATCAAAGATTGGCCGACAAAAACTTCATATAGTCTGAGAGCATCAGGTCATAGATGAAGCGCGCATTGCTATTCAGTCTTGTATTCTTTCTTCTTGCTACTACTTGGACCGGAGCGTTCCTTTTCGACGATGCCGATGAGGAATTCGACCTTGACGATTATGTTGTGGACTCAGAGGGCGACTTCAGGTACGGAGAGAACGATCCCGACAAAGATCTTGCAGGCGAAGGATCAGGAGGAAACTTGTTTGACCAGGCCATCGATCCAGAGGACGACCTCAATGTCGATGAGATGGAAAACATCATCA
>JBMCSP010000071.1:0-4873 GCA_048624455.1 Nanobdellota archaeon | reverse complement strand
CAAGCCCTGCTTCTCGCGCCATCTGATAAAAGAGCTGCGACCCTTCTGCTGAAGAAGCATCATGTTCATAAAATGTAATATCTGGGCGCTCTTCTTTCACTTCTGAATATATCGGTTTTTGCTCGGTGCAATGAGGACAGGTTGGCATGTAAAAGAAGTGCACACTCACTGAATCTTCACCAGTCTGTTGAGTTATCGTCTCGTCAGTGAAAAAGAATGCGAAACCCCCTATAAGGATGAGCAGTATCACTAAGTACGTGTTGAACCGAGATGAAAAAAATTTTTTTGCGGAACGTTTTACAGATTTCACTATTTTTTTTGGTCTCATTCTATCTTCAGCGCCTTTTTTAGTTTTTGTATATTATATCCGACAATGACGTTCCCATCAACATCAGTCACAGGAACATTTTCTTGACCGCTTATATTCTTCATCTCTTCTTTTGCCTTTTTATCTTTTGAGATGTCTTTCGCTGTAAATGAGATCCCGTTTCGTTCGAGAACTTTTTTTACTATGATGCAGAACGGGCATGCAGGTGCCGTGTATAATGTAACCTTCATCTCTGGATCACCATCTGTTTTTTCTTTTTCATGCAAGAACATGTTTTCAAAAGTTTCCCATCAGGATAACCCAGCGCTTTAAAGACATCGCAGACCCGCAGATCTTTTATGGAATAGATGACCTTTTTTCCATCTCTTCGCGATTGAAGAATTCCAAGGTCAGAGAGTTTAGTCAAGTGCATAGAAGTATTACTTTGCGTTCTGCCTATTAGCCAGGGGATTTCACAGGAACATTTCTCACCATCAAGAAGAACTTCTACTATCTTATATCTTGATTCTTCACTTAAGGCTTTTAGCAGTTTAAGATTATCATCAAAGATCATATCAATGGGTGTTGATATAACAGATATATAAAGTTTTCTTAAATATAATACAGAAGTTTCGGCTCAGAAATCACCATCCTATTCAAATAAAACCATGATCAAGATATCCGAGTTCCGAGATTCTTTTATACTATGATGATAAAGAACGCCGACGCCCGGATTTGAACCGGGATATCCCGAAGGAAACAAGATTTCCAGTCTTGCGCAGTACCAGATTGTGCCACGTCGGCTTGTCTATGAATGTAATTTCTGTGGGCTTGAGCTGTTTTGAGCGAAACCCACCATGGTGCCACTGGACATAACCGCTGCCCTGATTGTGCCACGTCGGCTCCTAGTTGACTATGAGAAGATTTCAAAGTTCTTTTAAAAAACTTTCTAAAAAACTCAGCGATCAGATGTAGTTTTTGACGAAGCACATCCCAAGGAAATCAGCTGATGCCCGTCCTTTTGGCGTCGCGCCGATGACAACGATAAGATCGCTTTTCTTGAGCTTATGGTCCGGGACAATCTCTTTGAGCGCAGTCTTGACCAGCTGATCTGTCGTCTTCGCCGGCCACATCAGGTATGCCTTGAGACCATAGGATAATGCAAGCTCACGCACGACGCTCTCGTCAAAGCATTTGGCAAAAATCGGTTTCTTTCCTCTGTATGCTGAGATGATGCGCGCCGAATCACCGCTCACCGTGTGGACGATAATCGCTTTGCTCGACAGGTCTGAGAGGGTAAAGATTGCCGACCGCGCCAGGAAATTTCGTATCTCACTCGTCGTTTCAGAAGCAGAAAGCCTCGTATTCATGAACTTGTTTTCTCTTGCAAATTCTCTCTTTCTCTTTCGATTTCGCGATCAGGGTCATCGTCTTGACTGCCTCGACAGGATAATTCCCATAGGCCGTCTCCCCTGAGAGCATCATCGCATCGGTCCCATAGTAGATCGCGTTGGCGACATCGCTTACCTCTGCTGTCTGATGAATTCTGGTGAGCATTTCAGGTCGGAGACCGTCGCGACGACCTTTGTCAGTTTGTTTCTCATAGTTCATCTCCCCTTCTGTCGGGTTATAATGTTTTCTTTCTGCTCGAAAGTGTACTTCGCTAGAATATGACATTCACTGCCAGAAGAATGAGATAGAAGAAGAGCAGAGCGATGCCTTCACCGCGGAGGATTGCGCTTTCCTTTGCGATGAATCCTTTGATGATGAAGAGCAGCATGACCAGATGCATGATCCCCATCCAGGCTATATCGAAGAAAAGCAGCCTGGTCGTGATCTCCATGGGCTTTAGGACGATGACAAGCCCCATCGTGACGAGCAGCGTGAAGATATTTGATCCGAATGTCTCAGCGATAGCTATGGTCTTATAATTCTTGAGCGTTCCCTGGATAGCGCTGAAGATATTTGGGACCGTCGGGCCTATCGCACCGATAGTCAGTCCGATGATAGCGCTAGGGATCGTGGTGAGTTCAGCGATGGAGACAAGCGATCTGGAGAAGAGATATGATCCGATGAGCAAAAGTCCGACGCCAAGGATGAACGCGAAAGGACCAGGTGCAAGCTTGAACGGCCCAAATCCTATATCTTCAAGATCTTTCTCCAGCTCGAGAAGCTTTTGCTTCTTGTTTCTCTCAGCCCATTTTTCTGAGAACCAGACGTTGACCGCATACGGCACGAAGAGAAGAAGGAGCACCCATCCTTCTGTCCGGCTGTAAGCAAAATCGCTGCCTTGCGTGAAAAGGATCGCTATGATGAAGAGAGCGAACAAGCCATCTCTGACGACCATCTCTTTGTTGACATGCAGAGGCTTGATGATGGCGCTCAAACCGGTCATAAGACCTATGTTTGCCATGACAGATCCAATGATGACACCCAGAGAAATGTCCAGGAAACCCATATAATATGAATAGATGGCGGTGAAGACCTCAGGGACGCTGAGCATGATAGAGACCAGGATAGAGGCGATCGCTATATAGCTCGTGCCTAAAAATTTAGCCACAGGAACTAAGGAATCTGTCATCCAGTCTGAGCCGATCCAGATGAGAAGAAGACCGACGACGAGGAATGCTATGGTTATCCAGACAATCATTACTTTTTTCCTGCCGAAGACATTTATATGTCTTATTGTTTTAGCAGGATACAGGAGAAACATTTTTAAACTCAAGCCAAAATCAACTGAAAAGAATTACGCTGATGCTCCGTTAATGTGGTCGAGTGGTTTCGTCCATTCGGATCGAACGGGTTTGCCTGCGGTCAAGCCCGATAACAGAGCAACACAAAAATCAGCTCCGTCAGTGTAGTCAACGGCAACTGGTTACGCACAAGACAATAAATTGTCTGTGCCAACTTGAATTTATTCAAGTGTGGCTCAGTTGACACGCAACTGCGGGCATCAATACCCACAAAGCTCCGTTAGTGTAGTCCGGCCAATCATACCGCCCTCTCGCGATGGCAAGATTTCGTTTTACGAAGTCTCCTGTTGGAGAAAGGCGGTGACTCGGGTTCGAATCCCGGACGGAGCATTGCAACTTAATTTGCACAAACACCAGAAAGGATTCGAACTCTCGGGTTCGCGCAAGAGAAACAGAGTTTCTCTGCGCCCAGATGAACAAGTTCATCAAGGGAATCCCGGACGGAGCATAAAATGTTACACAGCTCAGGGCTCGGGCGAGGCATTACTTTTTGCACCACATCAGGCAAATTCCATATATATCCAATATTTTCCCTTCCCACCATAGCGCCCTAATAATTTCTTTTCACGGTAAATACCAAATGTCTCATCAGCAAACTCTATACGTCCACCTTTTTCTAGAAGAGCGATCAGATGTTTCATGATTTCAGGGTGGGCAGTCTTTATGCTGCTTTCAGCGACACCTTCAAAACGCAGGATGTTGTCTTTTTCTTTTTTGACGTTGTTAAATCGCAATGCAGAACCATCAATAAAATAGAGAAAATGTCCAGAAAGTTCGCTTGCATCTCCATAGGGTGAAAGCTGTTTGGCATATGCTATCGACGATACACAATCAAAGCTACAAGGAATATGAGAGATATAACGCTGTCCGTGCCATATGATGTTCAAGTATCTGCTGAAAGGATGCGAGACCGTGTTCTTGTACACACGAAATACACCTTCGCTTGTTCCTGATGGCCTGAAACTTCGTATACAGCACTCTGGATAGCTCAACAAAACTCCATGAAGCTGAACATCTTCGCGATACTCGTCTTTTCTGGTAGGATAGACATCATAGATTGCTGTGAGATCATCATAGCTACGTGCCAAGTAAATTTCTCTCAAGAATTCGCCTTTCGCATCAGCAGCCAGTTCAACACGTTCCCAGTTCTCATAGACAATATGTTTTCTACGATAACATAAGTTAAAGTGTGATGCGATCTCAATGAAGGGATCCAGCGAAACAGCTGAAGGAATATCTATAATTGACGTCTTTTTTATCCCAATAATGACGGGCAGAAACAAGAAATAATCCAATGCAGACTGACGGGCCTTTTCTTTGAGCCAAAGAAAATCTTCTTGTGAAATATGCATATCTGTTGGGTTGACTTTTTGGTCTATATAAAATTACCTGCATCAGACCGCTATATCAAATAATCGACCATTGAAAACTGATCAAACTGTATCTTCCACTCTTCAGAGGAAACCCGAAGAGACAAAGATTTATAAAGAGGTTGAAATTTTCAGGAACCATTGGCTCCGTAGCTCAGCTGGTTAGAGCGTGCGGCTGTTAACCGCAAGGTCCTCGGTTCGAGTCCGAGCGGGGCCGGTCTTTCTTCTGTTCAGAATAAAAACTATTTATATGAGAAGATACAAAAGATTCTGATATGAGTGTGAAAAGGGGCCAGATCAGCGGATTCATCCTTCTTGGGATCATAATCTTTGCCACAGTCTTCATCCTGATAGCAGCAAGAGATCCGTTCACCAACGATGCAGAACTGCTCGGCAATCAGGATCTTGTCGAAGCAAAGCGAAGCATAGACAGCCAGCTTCAG
>JBMCSP010000070.1:0-4892 GCA_048624455.1 Nanobdellota archaeon | reverse complement strand
CCCGGACCTTCAAAACACCCACACGCAGGACACGCCGTCAGCTTCGGCATCAACTATCTCTATGCACAGTCCTACGATGGACAATGCATCCTTCGCTTCGATGATACGAACCCAGAAGTAGAAAAGCAGGAATTCGTCGATGCGATCAAAGAAGATATCATCGATTATCTCGGTATGAAGCCGACGAAGATCGTCTTCGCAAGCGATCATATCGGCACCATGATCGAGAAGGTCGAGGAGCTCATCAAAGACCATCATATCTATGCGTGCTCATGCCCGAGCGAATCCATCTCTAAGGATAGGAAGTCAATGAAAGAATGCCCTCACCGATCCCAGACAAGAAACGAGACGAAATGCATCTGGGACGAGATGAAAGAGGGAAGAAAAAAGAACTACGCGCTCCGCCTCAGGATAGACATGGCGCACAAGAACGCTGTCATGCGCGACCCGGTGATCTTTCGTGTCATCACGACGCCGCATTACCGGCAGAAGAAGAAATACACTGTCTGGCCGATGTATGATTTTGAGAGCCCGTTCATGGACGGTTACCTTGGCATCACGCACGTCATGCGCTCCAATGAGTTCGATTCAAGGATCGAGCTCCACCACTATATCGCAGAGCTTCTCGGTTTCCCAAAGATCCCATACAAACATTATGGACGCATATCGATAACAGGATCGCTGACGAAGGGGAGAGAGATCCGCGAGAAGATAGAGAAAGGAAACTTCATTGGCTGGGACGATCCGCGCCTTGTCACCCTGAAAGCGCTACGCAGGAGAGGGATCACGAAGGAAGCGCTCCATAACCTTGCAAAGACCGCCGGCATGTCAAAACAGAATACGAACATTGATTTCTCGGTCATCGCGTCAGAGAACAGAAAGATCCTCGATGAGAGCGCCCATCGGTTCTTCTTCATAAAAAAACCTAAAAAAGTCACGATAGAGGGGGCACCATCGCTTGACAATGAGCTCCATCTCCATCCTGAGCATGCACGCGGCGGACGACGGATGAGATCCACCGACACATTCTATATCGAAGAAGACGATTGCAAACAGATCAAGGAAGGAGAGATCTGTCGCCTTATGGACTGCCTCAACTTCACGAAGAAAGGAAATAGATTCATCTACCATAGCACGCCGTACGAGGAATATAAAGGAAAGGGGAGAACAATCATCCATTGGCTCCCTGCAGGTGAGAAACTCCTTGACGTCGAAGTCTTCATGCCTGATGCGACGACACTCAAAGGTCTTGGAGAGCCGGCGATCAAGACGCTCAAGAAAGATGCCATCATCCAGTTCGAGCGCTTTGGTTTCTGCAGGCTTGATGCGATCGATAAGAAAGAGCAGATCTACAGGTTCTGGTACACCCACGACTGATCGCTTATAGGCTACTTCTTCTCCTGCCTGAAACACTCCTCTCTGAGCGATCGCAAGAAGGAGAGATCGACCTTCTCAAGACGCAGCGATGTTCCTGACGCATGGATGACAAGTTGCTGCTCCACAATGAAAAAATAGATGAGAAAGCTCAGTGCGAAAAGCACACCAGTTGCTCCTGCATAAAAGATCTTCTCAACATAGAGAGAGAAGATGAGCCCAGAGGAGAAGAATGAGAATCCTAAAAGCAGGATCCAAAAGAAGCGTTTCTTGGAGAACTCTATACTTTCTATGTCCTTGAGCATGATGTCCTTGAACGCTGTGATTATACCTTTTTTCAGGTAGATGACACGCTGGGACGTCAGATAGACAGAGCCGAACGAGCTCTTTATCCGTTCATTGTTGCCGAGCAGCATCTTGACGTCCATACGCTATTTCTACATCAGATCATTTATGACTTTTTCGAAAATGCATGTCTATTCCAAAGATTTAAATACATTCATGCCAAAAAAAGACTGTAAGAGGTGGTCCCGATTCCTGCGAAAAAAAATGATTCGGATGAGAAGAATGCAAAATCTCAGGAGGATCTTGAGAAGCTCCACAAGAAGCTGACCTCAACCCACAGCAAAATCTCAGACACTCACGAACAGATCAAGACAGACCAGAATTCTATCAAGAAGACGCTTGACGAGCTCATCGAGACGTTCAAGCATGCCGCTGAAGCATCGAAAGTCGATGAGAAGCTCGATAAGGTCATTGATCAGAACAAAAAGATAGCTGAAGCATTGATCCACATAGCAGAGCAGCTCCCTGGCAAAGATGGCAGCAGTCAGCAGCCCCAGCAGGAACAGGCATCCCAAGGACCTGCGTTCGATTTTCCTGATTATAATGCAGTCAAGCAGCAGGCAGCACAGGTGCAGCCGGACCAGACCGCTCAGCCGCAGCAAGCGCCGGTACCTCCGTCGCAAGGACAGGAGCAGCAGCTGGGACAGGCAGCACAAGGTGCACCGCAGACGCCTCCTATGCCAGGTCAGCAGCAGGGAGATGCAGCACAAGCGCAGCAATCACCTTCTATGCCGCCGCAGCCCCCATCGTCGCCTGCACCATCAGTTCCGCAACAAGCTGCACCACAGGCTCCACCGCAACCGCCTGGAAGTCAGCAAGGACAACAGGCACCTCAGAACAATCCGATGCCGCCGCCAGTAGCCAATAAGACTGACGGAGGAAACAAGAAAGGCGGCGGGTTCCTCGATAACCTTCTCGGGAAAAAATGACCATCATCAAGCCATCTGATGCAGAATGGAAGCAGTGACATTATCTGAAGCGACAAAGATCCTTTCTCTCCTTTCTAAGGATATTTTCAGTTCAGGACGCGCCTCTTCCAAAAACGAAAAGGTCAAAAAATCAGATGAGCGCATCTCAGAGAACCCGCCGGGATTCCGCTTCAATTTTGACGAACGCTTCGAAGAACTCAAGCACGTCGCCGAGGATGTCGAGCATCTGAAGGAATCCGATTTCCCATCTGTCGACGAGCGACATACAAAGCTCAAACATATAGAACAGAAAGTCAAGACAGAAGAATATCAGGAGAAAATGCAACTTGAGAAGCTTGAGGCGATGCTCCACCAGCTGCTTGATACCTATCATGAGCTGGCGTTACACCATGAAGACAAAGAGAAGCTTGAGAAGATACGGTCACGGATCCATGATTGCCGAAGAAAGATCCAGATGATGAAAAAGAAATAAGGAGCGGATAACTCCGCCCAAGCATAATCGTATTCTTAAAGATCTTTTGCCATGACAGTTCTTCTGCCATTAGCCTTAGCTCGGGAGATCGCCTTTTGGATCATGTCCTTGACCTGCTTGTCAAGTTCTTCAGCGAAATCTCCTGCTACATTATATCCGGATGCAAGATCCTTGATCTTCGCTTTTACAACAATATCAACCATTATAACACCTCTACTATGTTTGTAGCCAACAAAAAAGAATAAAGAAAAAAGGTATATAAATCTTTGCCTGCACGTCATTTCACGACGATATTTTCTGTGTTGAAGCCTAGCTTGACCAACGCATCTCTGATCGAGGACTTATAATCGCCCTGAAGTTCTATCTTGCCCTCTTTCATGGTTCCACCGCAGGCAAACTTGTTCTTCAGGCTTTTGGTGATGTCCTTAGACTTGATGTCCTTGGAATCAAGACCCTCGATGATGGTATACTTCTTCCCAAACTTGCGTTTTATGACGTATACCTTGATACTTTGGCTATCTTTAGAAATATCTTCGAACACGCCCAACTCTTTAGGCAGGCCTGTTATTGGATCGATTTCGCCAGTCATTGAGATTGTCCTTTGTTTATACACAGCTGTAGCACAAGGTTTTATTTAAGTCTTTTGCCTAGTTATGGATGTCCTGTGAAAGATGACCCATATAAGCGCTCTGCCAAGCGCTCTGCCGGAAAAATTCCGGATTTTCAGGGCCTATGCTTATAAAGCGAAGAAAGATAGCAAAACCATGAATGAGAAGCAGCTCAAGACTTTTGCCCTTATAAGCATCATGCTGAGCATCCCCATACTCTTTTTCCTGCAAAGGGGATCCTTTGAGGGGGAGAAAGCTTTTCTTCTGGTTGAAGAAGATGAGGCAATCAGGGTCAGCGGAGAGGTCATCTCAAGCGATCAGCGGGGCGAAGTGACCATCATATCGCTGCATCAGCAGACTCCGGTCCATATCGTAGTTTTTGAGGCTCTGGACATACCGGACGGTACAGCAATCGTAGTAGAAGGCAACGTAGAAAACGATGATGCATACGGACGGCAGCTTATCGCTGAGCGCATAGAATTCGATGAGGATTAAAGCTTCAGCTCATTGAAGATGTGCTCAACCTGATCCTCGTTCCAGCCGACAGAGAGCAGCTTATGCTTGATATGACCTTTGGTGAAACCCATCTTCATGGCCTTATCGATATAATCTCCGATCGATTCCAGATGAGGACGTCCGGGCTCGATCTTCTTGCGTACGCTGCGCACGCGCGTGCTCTGTCTTTCGGACGGTTTCATCGGCATAGGATCTTTGGTGGGGACACGGCGGCGCTGCTGCTTTTTCTGAGCATCAAGCTTTCCTTCAAGCTCTTGGATCTCATGGTTGCGTTCTTCCAGCTGAAATTTCATGTTTGCAAGATGCTTCTTGGAAAGATCCATCTCCGCCTGCATATCTTCCTTGTCCTGCTTGAGCTTCTCAATCTGCTTCTTGTATCCCTTGACCTCTTTCTCAAGAGAGCGCTCACGCTCCTTGACAACTTTGTCGCGATCCACAATCTCCTTATCCTTCTTCTCAAGTCTTTTCTCCTTCTCTTCATGAGAGTGGATGCGCCGTTCAAGTTCTTTCTCGCGTGCCTTGTGCTCTGACTGGTCATGTTTCAGGCGCAGGACATCGCGCTGGAGCGAAACCTCTTTCTTCCTGAGCTCATCGTCTTTTTTCTTGAGCTTTTCATTCTGCTCTTCCAGATCCTTGTTTCTATCTTCA
>JBMCSP010000069.1:0-4975 GCA_048624455.1 Nanobdellota archaeon | reverse complement strand
TCCTGCAGGAGACATGGAGGATGGAAGGTTCTTGCTTGAGCCAGACGATACCCTTCTTCTCTTTCTCCATCGCTGTGTTCCATTCAATCTCTGTGACGGGCGCATGCTTGCTCAGCAGCCATTCGTTCACGTCCTTTCGCCGCTCGCGAAGATCGAGAAGCACGATACGTCCGGAACACGAGCTCGTGGTGGCATAATCAGGATGCTTGTTCAGCATGTCAAGGACATCTCGGATATCATCATCGATCCCGCCTTTTTTTGAGCGGTCAGCCTCGCGCATCTTTGAAAGGATAGATTCCTTCTTGCGGTCGAAATCCATAAGGAGAAAGAAAGAAATTTTGATATAAAAACCATTCGTCATAGAAAAAGCAGCCGATAATGCTCTTTTTCAAGGGGAATCTCATCAGATGGTATCTTGAGTTTTCGTGCAAGACCGACCATCTCACGGGCATAGGCATCCTTCTCATCGTCTGTTGACACGCTATAGAAGGCAACAGTCTTGATATACTCTTTCTGCATAATCTGACGTCCGTCCTCTTCCAGCTGATCGATGATCTGCACCAGCCCATCGACCATCATCGGAGAGAGATCAGCAAGGAACGAGAAAAATTCAGTGCCTTCATCGCTTCTCGTATTGCTGGCGACCATGCTATAAAACATCTGGGCGATCTGGCCATAATAATGGCCCTGAGCGACCTGGCCAGTGATTGCAGGGATCGCTACCGAGAAACGTGCTCCCTTCTCAGCATAATGCAGTTTTTCTCCTCGTGTCTCTGCTTTCCTGATAAGGAAGAGATACTCGACTGTCGGCTCTATCATATTACGCCCTGCATACTGCAGCCGCTTTTCATCGGGATCAAGGAAAAAGTCGTCGGATGAGAATGTCCGTTTAAGGATCTGATTCTTGAAATACTGGCAGAAATCTTCATACTTAAGCTCATCATCGACTGCTACGTCTTGGAACGCCTCCCTCACAAAGAAATCAAGGCGCTCTTCATGGTTCTCAAGATCAAGATCCATAAGAAGATGACACAGTTAGTACTTATATGGATTTCTCCTCTAAAAGAGATACTTGCTAAAAAGAAAAGGTGAACTGCGCAACTGGTAGTTCGGTTGACACACTGTGCACTTCGCTACGCTCAATAGCACAAGAACTAATGATACAAGCAGGCAAAAAGAAAAGGTGAACAGCGATCTTGGCTACCACGTCAAATGGTTGCTCGTTTGATACGCTGCTAGCAGAGCGCATAAACTGCGTTTAGCACTCTACCTCATCAATGATAAGGAAAAAGAAAAGGTGAACTGCGCAACTGGTAGTTCGGTTGACACACTGTGCACTTCGCTACGCTCAATAGCACAAGAACTAATGATACAAGCAGGCAAAAAGAAAAGGTGAACAGCGATCTTGGCTTCCCGTTGGAAAACAGTACCACCAAGAACGTCGGTCTGCTTGACTTCCGTGTTCGAAATGGGTACGGGTAGTTCCAGACCACTCTGGCCGTTCTATAGGGGAGAAATCCTATGTCATTTATAAAAGTTTCTATAGCAATCAAATCCCGCGGATCTCGACGGCATCGACATACTTCTCAAGAATCATTTTCGCCTGCTCCAACTCTTCCTTCGTATACGGCGCCTCTTTCGTATACTCAGGGTTTAAGGTCTTCTTGTTCACGAACTGCTGCAGAACATGCTTTTTCGATCCCTTGAGCAGCTGCCCAAGCTCCTCAAAACGCTCAAGAGGGAAGAGTTTCGGGACGACAGTCGTCCTGAACTCATACTCTTTCCCTGATCCCATGATGAGCTTGATAGATTCTTTGATCTTGTCGAAATCGACCGGAACCCCGACAGTCTGCTTGTAGTGCTCTTGATCAACAGCCTTCACATCCATCGCGATAAAATCAAGCATAGGCAACAATTCTTTTACGACATCAGGATTCGTCCCGTTCGTATCGATCTTCACTGCAAAGTCATCATCCTTCAATCGCTTGATGAAATCAGGTAATCCCTTATGCAACGTAGCTTCTCCTCCAGTGATGGAGACAGCACTGACAAGATTCTTGCGCTGGTTCAATTCATCAAGGATGTCATCTTCAGCGATCTGTTTCACATCGTTGCCGAAGACAAGATCAGGGTTATGGCAGTAATGGCACCTGAACATGCAGCCGTGCGTAAAGAGGATAGAACACAGCCTGCCCGGAAAATCGATTGCGCTTGTCTTCTGGATCCCTGAGAATTCCATGATCATCACAGATAGTATCTATTGAAAATATTGAAAAAATATTGAAAATGAAAAATGGCAGGCACAAAAAGCCTGCCGGGGTGTAACACTTATTCTTTGGATGCGGAATAGTCAAGATGAGCTGCGACAGGAGTGAGCGCTTTCTGGTTTTTCATGGAGATGCTCTCCGTGTAGGCGGTCCTATCTTTGAATTCTTCCTTCTTTCCCTTGTTCCAGTTCTGCACCGGCCTGTGGTATCCTACGACGCGGCTATAGATTTCTGTCGTTTCGCCGCAATGCGGACATGCCTCATGCTCACCGGAGATATATCCATGCTCAGGACAGATGCTGAACGTCGGTGTTATGGTGAAGTAAGGCAGCTTGAAGTTGTAGGCGATCTTCTTCACCAGATCCTTGCAGACCTCTGGATCAGAGATCTGTTCTCCCATGAATCCATGAAGGACCGTACCTCCAGTGTACATGCTCTGGAGCTCATCCTGAAGCTCAAGCGCCTCAAAGACATCCTGGGTGTACCCGACCGGAAGCTGGGTGCTGTTCGTGTAATAGGGCTCGCTCTCGCCTGCAGTGATGATCTCCGGATACATCTCCTTGTCCTTTCGTGCAAGGCGATAGCTTGTCCCTTCTGCAGGTGTTGCCTCAAGATTGTAGATATGACCTGTCTCTTCCTGGAAATCAGCAAGCTTATCCCTCATATGTTCAAGCACTTCCTTCGCGAACGCCTGACCTTCGCTTGAGGTGATGTCTGTCCTGAGGAAATTCTTGAGCGCCTCGTTCATGCCGACAAGACCTATCGTGCTGAAATGGTTGTTGAAATGGCCGAGGTAGCGCTTCGTATACGGAAGCAACCCGTTATCCATGTTCTGCTGGATGACCTTTCTCTTCAGTTCCAACGAATCCTTTGCCATCTCCATGAGCTCATCGATCCTCTGGAAGAACTCATCCTTGCTCTTTGCGACATATCCGATGCGCGGAAGATTCAAGGTGACAACACCAAGGCTTCCCGTCATCTCGACGCTTCCGAAGAGACCGCCGCCACGCTGCTTGAGCTCGCGAAGATCCATCTGCAGCCTGCAGCACATGCTCCTAACATCTCCCGGATCAAGAGAGCTGTTGATGAAGTTCTGGAAATACGGGGTGCCGTAGCGTGCTGTCATCTTGAACAGGAGGTTGGCATTCTCAGAATTCCAGTCGAAATCCTTCGTGACATTGTATGTCGGGATCGGGAACGTGAATATCCTACCGTCAGCATCTCCTTCCATCATGATCTCGATGAACGCCTTGTTGATCATATCAGCTTCTCTCTGGCAGTCAGCATAGGTAAAATCCTGCGTCTTGCCGCCGATGACCGGCTTCTTCTCAGCCATATCCTTAGGGATGACCCAATCCAGCGTCAGGTTTGAGAACGGTGTCTGCCCGCCCCAACGCGTCGGGACATTCATGTTGAAGATGAATCCCTGAAGGTTCTGCTTGACATCTGCATAATCCAGCTCGTCTCTCTTGACGTAGGGTGCCAGGTAGGTGTCAAATGAGCTGAATGCCATGGCGCCTGCCCAGTCGTTCTGCAGCGTCCCAAGAAAATTGATGAGCTGCCAGAGCGCAGCGCCGAAATGCTTAGGAGGCTTGGAATTAATCTTTCCTGGAACTCCGTTAAAACCTTCTTCAAGGACCTGGCGGATGCTCCACCCAGCACAATATCCTGCGATGCCCATGCTGAGATCATGGATATGGAAGTCTCCTTTCTTGTGGGCATCAGCGATATGGCTTGGATAGATGTTGTTCAGCGTATAGTTTGCGATCACATTTCCAGCGATATGGAGGAGGAGTCCTGAATGCGAATAGTTTATGTTGCTGTTCTCATTGACACGCCAGTTGCTCTGCTTGAGATAGCCATCCATGGTATCGACAACGTCAAGCATGATCGCTTTGTTCTCGCGCAGCTTCTTGTGCTGCTCCCGATAGAGGATGTACGCCTTTGCGGTCTTCGCATGGCCTTCTTCGATAAGAACGCGTTCGACTGCGTCCTGAACCTGCTCGACTGAAGGGATATGCTGACCTTTCAGTGCGCCTTTCAGATAATAGCCGACCTTGCTTGCAAGGTCCACTGCAGTCTGCCGGTCATGGCCGCCAACAGATTTTGCTGCCTTGTAGATAGCTTCTGAAATTTTCGTATTGTCAAAATCGACAATGGATCCATCTCGTTTCTCAACTTTCAAAAATACACTCATTTCTACTCTCCTCCAATCACTTATTGACAACGTTACCACTATGGACGGTAGATCCTAAAGCCCGCGCGATGGGGCGGCGGAGCAATGAAACGCCCTTATATTGTGTTACTTGACGATGATAAACACAACATATTGTGTTTCTAAGAGAATTAGTGGATCCTTTGATATTTAAACGTTTTCGTTCACTCATTCGTGAACAATTGTCAACGGGCAGGAACAACTGAGAGGATTTTCATCATTTCCATGTCTTGACCACATATCCTATGCTTCCAAAGACATAGAAAAGCAGCGTAAAGATCCCTATGGTCCCAAGCATGATGAGGCGGATATACTGCGAGGATGCAAAGAAGCTTGTGAGCGCCTCGAGATAGAAATTGAACGTCGTCACCAGATAAAGATAGATGTGCCTGAGGAAGAACGCCTGGACACCAAGGATGGCCAGGATGACGAAAAGTTTCTCGGGAAGATAGAGCAAAGTGCTCAATGCAAAGATCAGCCCTACCGCGGCACT
>JBMCSP010000068.1:0-4978 GCA_048624455.1 Nanobdellota archaeon | reverse complement strand
CGGAACTTTTTTAAAGGGTCGCTTCAACCCATCACGAGAGGGGTAATGAGCAAGATCAAAGTACTGCGTCAGGATATTGTAGAGCAGATAGCGGCAGGTGAGGTCGTCGAGGATCCTTCTTCAGTGATCAAAGAGCTGGTAGAGAATGCCTTGGACGCAGATGCAAATCGGGTCTTTGTCGAGATCGAAGAAGGGGGAAAACGACTGATAAGGGTCACCGACGACGGTGTCGGGATGAATAAAGAGGATGCGCAGCTTGCGCTCAGACGTCACGCGACATCAAAAGTTGAGAGTGTTGCCGATCTCTTCAACATAAAGACGCTCGGTTTCCGTGGCGAGGCGCTCGCGGCGATCAGTTCAGTATCTGAGTTTGAGCTGGTCACGAAGACCGACTATGCGATGGAAGGGACAAGGGTCCGCCTGGAGAACGGTGAGATCGTCACCGAGTCTGTCGCATGCCCCAAGGGGACGACCATCGTTGTCAAGAACCTGTTCTATTCTATGCCCGCGCGCAAGAAGCATCTGAGGACGAACGCATCTGAAGCAGGAAAGATAGCAGATATCATCACGAAATACGCCGTCATCAATCCTCTCGTCTACTTCAGGCTGACGGTGGACGGGAAGCAGGTCATCAATTCTCCGAACACAGCATCCCTGCTCAACAATATCGTGGACATCTACGGCAATGATGTTGCCAGGGAACTTCTCGAGCTCGACTACAAGGATGAGTTCTATAACATCAAAGGCTACATATCCAAACCGTCGTTTTCCAGATCAGATAAAGATTTCATGAATGTCTTCGTCAATGGCCGCTTCGTCAAGAACAAGACCATCATCGATGCGGTGTACGACGCATACCACACGCTTCTTCACGGACAGCGCTATCCGTTCGCCTTGCTCCAGATAACGATCGATCCAAAGAAGCTTGACGTGAACATCCACCCGAACAAGCTCAAGATAAAGATCGAGCAGGAGGGAAAGCTCTATGAGATCCTCTTCGATCTGGTCCGCGATGTCCTCAAGAGCCACGATATCACGTCTAAGCAGGAGACTGCTGAGGAAGAGGTCCAGGGAACGCTTGCAGAGGATAAAGATGCACCCTCTGCCGAGACAAGTGTGGATGCCCGGGATGAGTCTTCTGGCGCGACTGCGAGCGCTTCACGTCCTGCTGCACAGGTACAGCCTGCACGAAAGTATCCGATACAGACGGAGCGGCAGCAGGTCTTCAGCGAAGAAGGCCGGGAAGAAGAATCCAGCAGGCGCTCACAGGTCAAGGACAAAGATATTGAGTATCCTGCTGATTCGTCTGTCAAAACATCGGGCCGGCCGGCTCCTGAAATCGCGGAGCAGGGTACTGATACGAATATGCAATCAGGGTCTGTCCGGCTCAAGGAAGTCAAGAGCGAGGAGAACATGTCTTATGAAGAGGCGATGCGTGCACGCCAGGACGATTCAGAGACCACTTCAGCAGAGAAATATATCGACACGTCTGTGAAGAAAAAGATGCGCATCCTCGGCCAGATCTACAAGACCTACATCGTCATCGAGAGCGAGAATGGCCTCCTTCTCATGGACCAGCACGCAGCGCACGAGCGCGTCCTCTTTGATGAGATACTCAACGATACGATGAACATGACATTTGACAAGCAGGAGCTCCTGAGTCCTGTCGAGCTCGATCTCAGCCTCCGCGAGACGTCGGCGATAGAATCGAACAAGGCGCTCCTCAAGCAATTCGGATTCGAGCTGGAGAACTTTGGCGGCGGCTCCTATCTGCTGCGGACAGTTCCGGTCGTCTTTGGCAAGGTCCAGGACAAGCAGTTCCTGACCGATCTTGTCTCAGATCTTCTCAACCATGCGAAAGTCAATTCTCTTGACAAGATGAAACGCGAGGTCGTCAGTACGATGGCCTGCAGAGCGGCGATCAAGGCAGGCGATGATCTCACGAACGAGATGATGAAAGATATCGTCACACAGTTCTTCTCGCTGGACATGAGCTATACCTGCCCGCATGGTCGGCCCATCATGCTTGAGATCTCCATCTCTGAACTTGAAAAGCGTTTCAAGCGCAGCGGATTCTAATGACGTGTCAGCGATTCAGTGAAGCTTTTCGGTATGGTTGGAAAGATCACCTCTCAGGAAGCCTTCGAGGGCTTTATCGACCGCTTTCTCGTTTGTGACCACAGGTTTTATGCCGTGCTTCATCAGATCGTCGAAGATCCTTCTTCCCATCCCGTGCGAGATGACAAGAGCGCAACCTGAGAGGTTGTCTATCATCTTCTCATGGTTACAGGTGCCGCAGGCATCCTGGTGCCTCCCTATATTCTTCTTGTATTCTTGAGTTATGATCTTCTTGTCGTCATCTATAGAAAATATGACAAATCCTCTGGCTCGCCCAAAATGGTCTGAGATGTTTTTTGAGTCATCGCTGGCTACTGCTATCTTCATCGTGTTTTCCTCCGTAATATCCATCCATTTCATCCTCTATACTGATCGCGCTACCCTCAACGATCGCTCTGGAGATCTTATGCCTTGCAGTCCTAAGGATCCTGTGAAATGTCGGCTGTGAGATCCCCATGCGCTCAGCACAGGCAACTTGGTCGTTTCCCAAGTAATCTTTCAGCCGCAAGGCTTCAAATTCCTCTGCGCTGCATCTGATCTCCTGAAGATCTTTTGCAGGGATCCCTGCCGGCTTAAAGAGGGGTGTGCGGGGTTTGCCCCCCACATTCCTTCGTTTACAAGGTCTTGGCATCATCACTCAAGCTTGCGCTTGCCTCGATGAGTCCTGTGGCGATGCATCCTTCCATGGCCGCATCTTCCTCGGCGAAATCCTTTGTGCATACCTTGTGTATCGGCTCGTGCATCGCATGTGCCAAGCCCTTTCCCCGTCATAGGGCCTTTCCCTTCGGGACCAGTCATATCTTTGTTCGGCATCGTTTATCACCTGTATGTTCTGATGAGGATCGCAACTCTCCATTATGAATACATATTCACAATTATTTAAACCTTGCGGCGCTGCTTGTGAAAGATTTATAAGACTGCATGCGATGCATCTATCCATGAAGACAGACATATCCTCGCTGGAGCTCGACTACTTGATGCATGAGCTTAGCTTTGTGAAAGGGTCGCGCGTAGACAAGATATTCCTCAAGGACAAGAAAGACATGTTCATCCAGCTCTATAAAGCGGAATTCGGCAAGAAGCTGCTTCGTATCAATGTCCCGCATTTTCTCTATGCGACCGAGGACAAGCCCGAATTCGGCCACCCGTCCAGTTTCGGCATGGCACTTCGCAAGCGTCTGCACAATCTCATCATCACCGGGTTCACCAACATGAAGAACGAACGCGTCGTCAAGATAACATTTGAAAAAAAGAACGAGTTCGGCGTCATCAAAAGATATTTCCTCTACTGTGAACTCTTCCTCAAGGGCAATCTCATCCTCGTCGATGAGCATGGCGATATAGAGCTTGTAGCCGAGCATCAGGTCTGGAAGGACAGGGAGATCAAGCCGAAAGCGCACTACACTGTGCCGCAGAAAAAATCGCTGCGGCTCAAAGAAGACCTGGAAAAGGATCTGGTCAAGTATCTTGCTGAGGACATGAGCCTGGGCGGCGAATTTGCCGAGGAGATCCTCTACCGCGTCCACATCGACAAGCATAGGCACAAGCTCTCAGAGAGCGAGATAGCTCTGCTCGAAAAAGAGATCGATGACCTGACGCACATACGCGACCGCAGCGCATACATCTATACGAAAGACAAGAAGAAGTATGCATACCCCTTCCAGCTCAGCTCCTTCACCGATTATGACAAGATAGAACGCTTCGACACGTTCAACGCTGCGCTCGACCATCTCTTCACAAGGCGGATGAAGACCCAGAAACTTGAGGTGCAGAAGAAAGAGAAGGAGAAAAAGCTTGGGAAATTTGAAAAGATCATCAAGACGCAGGAAGAGCAGCTGAAGAAGAATGAGCGTATCATCGAGGAGTCCACGAAGAAAGGCGATCTCATCTATCAGAACTATGCAGAAATCACCTCCATCCTCGATCAGCTCAAGAAAGCGCGCGAGACCATGAGCTGGAAAGAGATCAAGAAGAACCTCAAGAATCCTATGATCAAGAAGATCAGCGAGAAGAACGGGAAGATAGTGCTCGATCTCTAAGGAAAAGATTATATAGTGCAGAAAATGGTCTTTTTCCATGAGTCTCTCTGATCGGTTTGTCTTTCTCCATTCCCGCCAGATCCCCTCTTGGACACGCAATCTTCTTATCAAGGCCCTTGTTCTCAAGAACAGATTGGTATCGCTTGCGCGTATGCAAAGACAGCTCTTCACGATGGCAAGCATAGAGATATCCCACAACTGCAATAGGAGGTGCAGTTACTGCCCGGTCTCACACTATCCCGAGCATAATGCGGGCAAGATGATGGATGTTCAGACCTTCAGGAAGATAGTTGATGACTTGACCGATATCGGATTTGAAGGAACAGTATTTTTTTCCGGCTACACCGAACCGTTGCGCCATCCTGAGCTGTTGAGAATGATCCAATATGCGAGAAGGCGATTGAAAAAATCGAAAATTGCAATATATACCAACGGCGATTATCTCACAAAAGAACTCTTCCAAAGCCTTAGACGATACAGTGTCATCCTGCAGGTAACACAGCACGAGCCTGTCGACGAAGCGCACTATTCATTTTTGCAGAACTTGGGGCACGGATACAAGAGTTTTTTTCTTCGAAGAGCCATCTCAGGCGAGCATCTTTCCACACGAGGGGGACTGGTAAACATCGATAATCCTGAAAAGAAATCTTTTTGCGCCATCCCTTCGGTGCAGCTTTCTGTCGATGTCGACGGGAATGTGGTCTTATGCTGCGATGACTATTTCTCCACGCACACATATGGTAATGTGCATGTAGAGGCGCTCTATACGATATGGAGGAAAAAGGAGTTCAAAAAGGTTAGGAGACTGCTTTTACACGGTC
>JBMCSP010000067.1:0-5014 GCA_048624455.1 Nanobdellota archaeon | reverse complement strand
TGCCATTATATAGATGGCTTATGCGGATTTACACATTTTCTGTTCGGTGAAGGATTTAAAGGAGGGCATGGATGCGGTTCAACAATAACAAAAGCGAATTTTGAGAAAAGAATTACCTATATGTGCGGAGCTTGTTCTGTCTATGACGCTTTGGATGCTGGTGTCGGTTTCTTGAAGATCGTTGGTCGCATCAACGCAACAGACAAAAAAGTGAAAGATGTAAAACTCTTCAAAGAATTACTTCTGAGCAACGGCCGGTTATCTCCAACACAGATCCAGAAAAAATATAGCGAGTACTATGGAAAACAATGCGAGTACCGATGCTTTTATAGGTGGTCAGAATAGCACGTGAGTTTGCGCTCTATATCTCGAAAGTGAGCAGCTTTAAGTATGTTGACAAAGTATCTACCACCAGAAGGATCTATTTTGGAACTGAATTCTGTTCAAGGGCATTTCCGAGTCCAGATAAAATCTGGACTGTTATGCAAAAAGTAAAGGAGAGAGATCTTGCCTTTACGCTTGTGCTTCCCTGGCAGTTAGAATCATTTCAGATCGATGAAACCCTTGATCTTCTTCCTAAAGGAACTGAAGTTGTTTTGAGTGATTTTGGGCAATTGGAAAAAATTAAACAAAGAGGTCTAAAACCAGTACTTGGCCGCCTACTTCTTAACACAAAAAGAGACCCTCGCATCCTCCCTGAAACGGCAGCTCATCAAAAGAAAACGTCGCTGCTTGATCATGACAATATGAAGATTTTTTTGAGAAAGAATTTGATAGGCCGAGTAGAGATTGATAATTTCCCTTTTACGTTTGAATCCAGTGAGTTCAAAACATCGCTTTATTTTCCATATGTCTGTATTTCTGTTTCAAGAAAATGTCTTGCAGCATTTCAGGAAGCAAACCCTATCGAAAAAGATTACATCTGTCAATATGAGTGCAAGACCGCTAGTCCGGTGAAGGCGACGATAGAACATCATGATGGACCTCTCATCTACAAAGGAAATGGTCTTTTCTACATGAACAAAGAAAAGCCGTCTGAAGAATACTTGCGGAGCAAAAATGTCGATAGGTTTGTTTTCATGCCTGAGATACCATACTGAGTCATTTGTGCTGCTCTAATGCAAGGTTTTTTAAAGCTGAATCCATTCTACCACCCCAGATCCTGCACAAGTGCGCAGGCTCTATGTGATAAAAATGAATGGACAAGTGAAATTTTTCAATGAATCCAAGGGTTATGGGTTCATTACCGCGGAAGACGGCAAAGACTATTTTGTGCACATCACCGGCGTCAGTGAAGGCCTCTCTCTTGAGGAGGGCATGAACGTCACCTTTGATGTTGAAGAAGGCAATCGCGGCCCCAAAGCTGTGAATGTCGCAAAGGAAGAATAAGCACATCTGATCGGAGAACATTCCGACACGTTTCTTTTTTTCTTTTTTCCTACGGTTTTTTATACTCGCATTCTCTAGCCTCTTTATGAGACTTAGCTTTGTCCATTACGGGTTCAAGCAGGATGGGGTGACCAGGGTTGTCCTGAACAACATCCGCGGCCTCAAAGAGATCGATGGTGATCTTGAGGTGAAGCTCGTCGGAGGAGAGTTTGCACCCGATCTGCCCGGCGATATCAAGCAGCAAGGTCTCGACATGAACGATCCCTTTCTGCTTGAAGAATTGCGAGCTGCGACAAAAGACAGTGATGCTGTCATCATAGAGAACCCGACGATAGGCAAATTCCCTCGTATCACACATGCATACAAGCGGTTTGCAGAATCATCTCCTGCTCAAGTCTCTTACAGGACCCACGATCTTGTCGATGACCGGCCTCAGTATCATGATCTGTTCAACGCAGTCTTTTCTGATTCCTCTTCAGCATATCCTGAAGGTGTGCCGATCCTGGCTCTCACCAGTTTTGATAGGGATAGGCTTCTTGACAAAGGGCTTGAAGACGTCAGCGTCCTCTCAAATCCTGTGGTCGCTTCTGATCTCGCGCCTACTGGCAGGGAACAGGAATTCAGAGAACTCCTCTCATCTGAAGGGATCGTCGGCAAAGACGAGCTTATGCTGTCCTATCCGGTGAGAGCGCTTGAGCGCAAGAATGTTGAAGAGGCCCTTCTCATCACATCGTTGCTCTCAGAGCATGACGCGCGACTTGTCGTCTCACTCGGCAGAAACGACAGTTACCAGCGCACGATAGAGGATCTCGCATCTGAGTATGCGATCCCTCTGAGCATCGGAGATATCTCTGAGTATGTCGGCTTTGATCCAGCAACCAGCAAATTTCTAATGGCTGACTTTCTTGCAGCATCAGACTATGTGTTGACGACAAGCGTAAGGGAGGGTTTTGGCTACGCATTCCTTGAGCCATGGGTTTCGGGCAGACCCGTCTTTGGACGCGACATCAGCTATGTGACAGATGATTTCAAGCGGAACGGTCTGTTGCTCGATCATCTCTATGATGATACTATCCTTCCTGCCGGAGAGGATGCTGAGCAGCGCATTGAACGATGCAGGATGATTCTTGGCGACAAGGGATATCTGCGTGAACTCAAGGGATCATTGGGGCTTGAGAAGCGGATGTTTGAGGCGTCAGCACGGATCGAGAACAATGCGGACGCCATCAGGGACGCATACGATTATCGCAAAGTGGCAGAACAATTGTATGAGCATATCACTCGCGGTTGAAGCGATCTGAGTTCTCATAGATGTGTTCGAGCGCATTTTTGGCAAGCTGGTAGTCCAGCTTGATACGGAGCTGTTCCCGTCTCAGGTGATTTGGCATTCTCTCGCGCTCAGGATAATCTCTTGATAGCGTCTTCAGACGGGACTCAAGATAGTCGCCTTTCATCTGTTTCCTGTCCTCAAGAAGTCTCACGATGCCCTCCGGGATGCTATAAGACCCGAAAACAGGTTTTTTCAGGTTCTTCTCGACGAGATCATCGATGTATTCAGAGAACATGACATCTTCCAGCGCATACGTGTGGAATTCTCTTCGTTTCAGGCGATGACCGATAAGGGCATCATCGACATCGTGCAAGTATTTGACCATCGATCATGGGAAGACACAGGTTCTTTTAAATCTTGTCTTCCTGCCTGAACGCGCACGAACATTTATAAATGGATTCTCGTTCTTCCACATCAGGGTTACACGAAAACTAGTTTCGGGTGATTGCATGGAAGTCTACATAGAAAAAACAAAATCTAGCGTAACGTATGATAAGGCCTGCAGTGCAGAAGAGCTTCTCAGCCATCTGCAGATCAATCCGGCCACCGTCCTCATCGTGCGAAATGATGAGGCTGTCCTTCCCGATGAGCAACTCTCCGAGACAGATACGATAAGACTCTTATCAGTCGTCTCAGGTGGTTGAATGCAGTGCTCACGATGCGAAAACAAGGCAGTATACGAGACAACAGGACAAGCATACTGCAAAGACCATTTCTTTGACTATTTTGAGACCAAGGTATTTCGCACGATCAAGAAGTATGGTCTCATCAAGCGGGATGACCGGGTCTGCGTGGCCACATCAGGCGGCAAGGACTCGCTTGCAGTACTCTATATGACGATGCTCTACTGCAAGAAGCACGATATCGATTTCTTCGCGTTGGCTATCGATGAAGGTATCAAGGATTACCGCGATCACACGCTTGATGACTTGAGATCGTTCTGCGAACGCTATGACATCCCCATGACGGTCGTCAGCTTCAAGGCGCGATTCGGCTCGACGCTTGATGAGGTCGCGGATACGGCGATCAAAGACCACAACAAAAAACCCTGTACAGTCTGCGGCATCCTCAGGAGATCATTGCTGAACAAGGGTGCTCGCGAGCTGGAAGCGACAAAGCTGGTCACCGGCCACAATCTTGACGATGAGGCACAGTCGTTTTTCATGAATACGCTCAAAGGAAGCATGGCGCACAACGCATCGCTTGGCCCGATGACTGGCCTTTCAGAGAATTCTGATTTTGTCCCGCGAGTCAAGCCGCTCTATTTCATTTCGGAAAAAGAGACCCGTCTTTTTGCGTTCCTTAAGGGATTCAAGGTAGAATTCAACGAGTGCCCGAACATCGGCCTCTCATTCAGGGCTAAAGTCCGCGATGAGCTCAACGCCATAGAGAGTGCGGTGCCAGGCTCCAAGAATGGGATGGTCAACGCCTTCTTGCAGATACTTCCTGACCTGAAGGAGAAATACAGAAAGCAGCGAAAGGCATTCAGCTACTGCACGCGCTGCGGCGAGCCGTGCTCAGGCGACATCTGCAACGTGTGCAAACTGGAGGATGAACTATGTCTCGAAGTGAGCGACTCATCGATGCTGAAGCATTGAAGGACAAGACAGTCGGTATCGTCGGTGTCGGCGGTCTGGGTACGACAGCTGCCGCGCTGCTCGCGCGCCAAGGCATCAATCTTGTGCTTGCTGACGGTGATATCGTCGAGGAGACGAATCTTGAGCGCCAGATCCTCTATGGCAAAGCTGATGTCGGACGGCCAAAGGTCTGGATCGCGCGGGAACATCTTGCTGAGTTCTGCCATATTGTCGCAGTCTTTGAGCATATCGATAGCGAGACGATCGCCATGCTTGAGGATGTCGACCTGATCCTTGACTGCACCGACAGCATCGAGACGAGGCTGGTCATCGACGCCTTCTCTAAGGAAAAAGGGGTCCCTTGGATCTATTCAGCAGGTGTAAAGACCATCGGCGCCCTTTACTTCAACGACCCTCATGAGAGAAACAGGCCGGCGTTCACGGATTTCAGCAAAGGAAAAGTTGGCGAATCTGCCTGCGACGTCGGCGTCTTGAATGCGACCGTGTCTGCTGTCGCATCTCTTTCTGTCAAGATGGCCGTCGATTATCTGCTCAACGGGTCATATCCGCAAGGCATGCTTCGTCTGGATCTTGACAGCTATACTATCTCCGAGGTCGATATGCGAAAGATGCTGAGGGTGAATCAGGATGGCTGCTGAAACATCTGCTGCACGGACCGGCAAGAAGCCTCTGAAAGAAAGAGAGCGTTCATATTATG
>JBMCSP010000066.1:0-5148 GCA_048624455.1 Nanobdellota archaeon | reverse complement strand
CGTCTACAAGACCGTCGACGACCTTATGGTCTGGCCTGAAGATCCTGTCGATGGTTGGATCCAGGATGTCAGATACAAGTACAGGAACAGATAACGCTACTGCCCAGGTATCAGTTCTGCAAAAGAATACTGCGGGTCATCGGCATGCTTTGGTATGATGATGTAATCGACACCGCATTTTTCAGCAGAGAAGCTACTCATTCCGCTATGGTCATCACCTATGAAAACAGCTTCTGAGGGATCCACACGCATATCATTGCAGATACCTACTAGATTCTTGTACAATCGCTTTTCTTCCTGACTAAAGAGCAAGTGCTTGCGACCATATATTTTTCTAAAAATCTCTTGGAATTCAACGATGCTTGGATAAATCTCCTGATCCTGTCTTGTACCTGTGTACCCAAAATCCCGATCGATCTCATATTCATCTCCATCGCTTGAGATTACAAGGGGCACATTCTCAGAATCAAGATAGGAGACCAGTTCAGCAACTCCCCTGCGCACCTTATGGTGATTGTAATACAGGGTATGCATGATAGTGTCGTAGAAATCAAAGATGACCAATTCCAGATCGGAAGGAAGCTCAGTGATTTTCATGAAAAGAATGGATGCGGTAGCCGGGATTGCATAAGCGAAGCGTTGCTCCCGATGAACTCGTTCATCAAGGACTTCGAATCCCTGCGAAGCATCGAAGGAACTGAGATGCGGTAGCTGGGATTCGAACCCAGGTCACAGCCTCTTTGCAAAAGCTGTATGCACCCTGCTTTTTTGGCAAGGCCGTATAATAACCACTATACTACTACCGCAGATCTGTAATAGTATCTCTCAAAGGAAACCACGGCTATTTAAAAGTTTTATTGTCCGCATACCATGACCTCGACGGTCTTTTCAGCTGCGTAGCACTCAGTTACCTTCTCTTCGACCCTGATCGCAGACAATATGGAAAGCTCAAGGGGGTCTCCATAGACACTTTCGTTGTATGCAGTAAGGATGTCGACCGATCTTCGCGAGCGTACTCTGCCTTCCCTCGTATAGACAAAGATATCCTCTGATCCTATGACCTGGATGATCAGCTCATGTATCTCGATGGAGGGGACAAGCAGAGCAGACAATGTTCCTGCAGTCTCGTTGTAGCATGCATCATAGATGTTAAGGCTGAGATCATCACAGGCAACCTGTTCAGCAAAAACAGGAAGCTCACGCAGCTCATCGATCATGTCGATGCCTGAAAGCCCTACCGAAAACGCGGCAAGGGAGATGACTATAGCAGCGATCGTCAAGAGACGGGGAAGAAGCACATTCACACCTTTGCGCTTCATGTCATAGATGACCAGTCCTGCCACAAGCACGACGATCAGCTGAAATGGGTACAAGACAAAGGCGATAAGAGAGAGAAGAAGGACAAGGAGAGGAAAATGCAGCGGATATGGCTTTCGCTTCGTCGTGTCAACATATCCTATCCCTAGATCATGAGAATGATCAATCTTGTCTTCCCTGTCGTACATTTGAGGTCAGGTATCTGCGCAAATGCGTATAGAGCTCCTGGATATATGCGCTTATCTTAGCATCATGCTCAGTACTGTGTGTTTTCTTGATGAACTTATCGAAAAGATGCCGCCAAACAAAATAGGAGGGCTTGCTTTCATATCTGGCTTCATAGTCAGTGGAAAGGATACCATCAAAGGTGAGCTCAAGCTCTCCTTCATCCATGTTGGTCTTTCGCGATTCAAGTTCTACAACTTTCCTTTTCAGATTAGAGATGGTTATGAGAAGGCGTATCTCCGCTTTTGCGTAGCTGCTAAGCTTTTTTGAAGGCTGATAGAATATCTCGACCTCTTTATGGCCTTTGGTGATCTTTTCCATGTGTTCGACCTCTTCTCTGCCAGAGAATCCATGGTCAGCAAACCATTGGTCGATGAGCTCAAACATCTCTCTCAGATTGAACTCACCCGAATACTGCAGGACACGCCCCTGTACGATAGCTCTGCGCTCAGCCATATGGTTTCATAGATTATCGTGTTTATAAATATTATTGCAGAAATAACAACGGAAAAAAGATGCATCAGTGCACCATGATCTCGATGTCCTCGCCAAAGAACGACTTGAGGCCTTCAAAGGTTTTCTCCTTGATGAATACCTTCTCGAGATTGGCAAGGGTGGCCAGCTCATCCTCAAGCTCATCCATGGAACTCTTCGACGGCTTGCCCAGAGAACCATCCTTCTCGAGCAAAGCAACGGATACCTCGCGCTCATCTGCATCAAGATCGTGGATGATGAATGCCTTCTTGCCGAGCAGGATGACCTCACCGAACTGGTCGCCGTACTTGACCCTGATCTTTGACTGGTCAATCTCCTTTGCCCGCTTCCTCTGGATGTACTCGACGACATTCTTGATGAAGGTGTTGTACTCTTTCTTCGCTTTAGTCAGTTCATTCTTGGAGAGCTTTCCTGCATCATAATCCTTCTTCGCCTTGAGTATGCGCTTCAAGGTGCTTGCGACAGATTCAGGAAGCTTTCCGGTATCGATGAGCGCCTTCCTGAATGTCTGGGACAGGTTCTGCTCAGTGACTTCAGCGACACCTTCAGCGACAAGTGCATCACGGACAGCGCTGACCGCTTTCTCGTAGAGCTCATTGATCGACTCAGCATTCTTCTGCGTCTCGATCTCCTTAAAGAGCTTCTTGATCCGCTCAAGATATTCTCCTGCCTTTTTCAAGAGATCATCGATCTGCGCACCTGTTATATTCTTCAGGACACCATGCTCGATATCTTTTCTCGTCTTGATGACCTGCGTCAGGATATCGACATATTTTTTCTCAAGGATCTTCTCCTTCTTGACAAAGACCTCTTCCATGACTTTCGGAGTCTCTTTAGGAGCTGGCGGCGGAAGCCCGTACGTCATGAGCGCTGCCTGCGACGGTGTCTGGATGCTCAAAAAGACATCTTCCATCGCTATCTCGCGGAGCTTGTACTTGATCCTGCTCTGGATCTGCTCTCCCGAACTCATGAACATATCGATAGCTTCATCTGACGGCCTTATCTTTCCCATCATAAGAAGCTGCTTCCATGGCATGAAGATGCCACGGTCATACAGCGGCACGCCATCCCTCAAAAGATCGAAGATGACCGGATGAGCCTCCTTGAGACTGTCCCAGAAATCAGTAAGGATGTAGACTTGGATATGGAATTCCCTGTTCACGCCAGCGATCTGCTTCGCATCATAGCCCATGCTGATGATGATCGCACGGAGCTTATCCTTGAGCTCGACGCGGGTCATCTTCTTGACATCGGTGTCATCGATGACGACGTAGACGTCGATATCAGAATCCTGAGTGATCCGGCCTTTCGTGAAGGCGCCTGCGATACAGTAGGAGACGATGTACTTTTCAAACTTCTTGATGACCATTCGTTTGTGCACTTCTGATATCTTGAACCCTGAAAGGATCCCTCTATCATAGACGGGAGCGCACATGGAGATGACATTGACAAGATCAAGTTTCTGATCATAGCAGGACTGCCAAAGCTCTGAGACGATGATGGTCTCCGTCTTGATGTTCTTATCGATATCATCAGCGGTCGTCGCGATAATCTTGCTCAGCTTGTCCTTGAGCTCATACTTTGACATTTTCTTCGAATCAGAGTCGTCGATAAGGATCATGACGTTGATCTTGGACGTATCGACATTCCCTTTGTCGTCTTTCTGGTCAGGAAGAAGGGCGACGCCCTGGATATAGGTGTCAAATTTCTCAAGGATCTTTTTCGTGAGCTTCTCAAGTTTTGGCTTGACTTTCTGGAACTTCTCCTTCATCTCTCTTGGAAGCGCATCTTCCTGGGATCTGAGCTCCTCTTTCGTCATCAGATTATTCGCTGTCAACACAAGACCTTCATCCTTCTTCGCTGCATTCGCAGCTTTCTTTTTCTGTTCGTGAGAATGTGTTGGTGAGGATCTTTTCTTTCCTGATTGCTGTGCCATGATGCCACCCGGTTGTCTTATACGAGTCATACTGTTTTTGGAGCTTAAAAAGGTAGCGAGAACAAGTGAGACAAAAATGTCACAAATCAGAGAGGATTCAATCCATCGCTTTCCTGAAGGACTCGAGCCCGGATTTCATCGCATCGACGAAGGGACGTCTCGGAAGCAAATCAGAGAACGGCGGCACCTCGAACCTGAATTCTTTGGGAAAGACTCTGCAGACCTCCGGCCGGAGTGCATAGATAGTACAGTGTTTTGTCGTCTTATCAAAGAATGGACATATGTCGTGGTCAAGCGACCAGTCCATGACATGATACTGCCCTTCGATGATGCGTATCTTCTTGGGTATCACCTTAAGCGTGATCTCTCTTCGCTCAGCCTCTTTCTCAAGGATCTCTTTCTCTTTTTGCGTAAGTGAGATCGTATAGCGGTGAAACGGATAGAGATAGAGTATGCCCACCTTTTCATACAGGCGCTCGCGTAGCTTGAGATCTTCCTCTTCATCCATGATCTGAGCATCACGGATATGGCAGCACCGACCGCACTGCCGGCATGCCTCTTTTTTCAGGCATGCGAATGCCATTTCTTCAGACATTCGTCGAAAAAAACGCAAAGAGTATTTAAAGATAGCAGATTTTTTTGAGAAAATGATCAGCAGAACATCATATAACTCCTTAAAAAAAGGAGAACTTGCAAAAGGATGCCTATCCTGCGTCAGGGGATGCAAGGCTGTCATCTTCGTGACCGGAGTCTGCTCGCGCAACTGCTATTTCTGCCCGACATCGGACCAGAAGAACAAGAATGATGTGACGTATGCGAACGAACGCCCCCTAGCGAATACTGATGAAAAGACGATGATCAAAGGGATCATCGAGGAAGCCGAACGCCAGAAAGCCAGAGGAGCGGGATTGACTGGCGGGGATCCGCTCTCACGGTTGGAAAGGACAGTCACGATCATCAAAGCACTGAAACAAGAATTCGGCAAGGCATTCCATTGCCATCTTTATACGATCCTCAATCTGGTCGATGAGAAAAAGCTCAAGATGCTCTATGATGCAGGACTGGATGAGATCCGCTTCCATCCTGACCTTGATGACCAGAAACTCTGGGAGCGCATTGGCATCGCACAAAAATTCGACTGGGACATCGGCGTCGAGATCCCTGCCATCCCGGGA
>JBMCSP010000065.1:0-5169 GCA_048624455.1 Nanobdellota archaeon | reverse complement strand
CGTCGGAACTCCGATCTGGGCAGGAAAGATAGCTCCTGCAGTACGGACATTCCTCAAGCAGCTGCCACGCACGAACGGCAAGAAAGCAGGCGTCTTCATCACACATCTGAGCAAGGACGTCCCGGAGAGCGCCCTCGATGAGCTTGCGGTCCTGGTCGAGAAGAAAGGATACCGTGTCGTATCTCGGGAGAACTTCCGGATGAACCAGAAGAGCATCGTCTTGCGCAGAAAGATCCAATCGTTTGCAGCAAAGCTTCTCGTCGATTAGATGCTTACTTGTTTGCTCATTTCTTCGATTTTGAAGTTTTAGAACTCGATGCCGAAGCAGCTTTGCTTGTTGCTTTCTTTATCGCTGCCTTGCTGCTCATCGGAGGCTCATTCTTCGCATCAGGATCAGCAGCGTTCTTTTTTGGGAAATCCTCTTTCAGTGGACCATCCTTGATCTGCTCCATATAGCGGCATTTCGGGAAGTTGCTGCATCCGAGGAACTTGCCGTAGACTGATTGGCGCAGGACGAGCCGCCCGTCTTTGCATTTTGGACACTCTTTCTCGACATCGCCGTTCATGAGTTCTTTTGCCTCGTGGCGGATCTCCTTGTCCTCTATCTGTTTTGTCGCACAGTTCGGATTGATGCAGAGCTCTCTCTGGCGCTTGCCCTGCTTGCCTACCTTGATGATCGGATGCCCACATTTCTCGCAGACTTTCTCGGTAGGAGCTACAGTGCCTGTCTGGGGTATCTTGAACGTTGTCGTGCAGTCAGGATATTGGTCGCATGCGATGAACCTGCCGAACTTGCCGCGTTTTATGACAAGATTCCCTTCCTTGCATTTCGGGCATTTCCCTATGGTGTTCATCTTTTTCTCCATCTCGCTCGTCGCTTCTGCAAGCTCTTTTCCGACCTGCTTCTCTTTCTCTTTGATCGTGTTTAGGACACCATTGAGGATTTTCTCTGCTTTCTGAAGAACTTTTTCTCCGGACGTATCCTTATTTCGGATCTCTTCCATATCTTCCTCGATATCCCGGGTAAGCTCTTCCTCAAGGATCTGCGGACAGTATTTATGGAGAACATTTGCTGTCCGGATGCCGAGATCTGTAGCCGTGACCGGTTTTGGTGTGATATACTTTCTCTGGAAGAGGGCATCGACGATAGCTGCCCGCGTCGCCTTTGTCCCAAGGCCTCGTTTCTCAAGCTCTTTGACGATAGATGCTTCAGTATAACGCTTCGGAGGCTGGGTCTCTTTCTCGTCTTGCATGATGTCAAGGACCTTGCACTCTTCCCCTACCTTGAATTCGGGAAGCTCGACCTCGTCAAGCTTGACATAGGGTGCATAGAACTCGTACCAGCCCTGATAGGTCGTCTTGCTTCCTTTCGTGACGAAGGGTTCGCTGTTGACGCCGAGAAGGATCGTCATGGTCTGGCGCTTTGCCCACTCGCCGAATGTCGCGAGGAAGCGCTTGACGACGAGATCATAGACTTTTGTCTGCTGGCTTCCAAGATTTTTTGGTGCGATGCCGGTCGGATAGATCGCCGGGTGCGCCGGATCGGATGCCTTACCCTCATTGGGATTGAGCGATGACTTGTTGGTCAGTAACCCGACAAGCGGAGAATAAGTTGGCTGCTTTGCGAGAGCGCTGAGAATCTTCTTGTAGCCGATGCTCGGCGGCAGTTTCTGAGAGGAGGTTCTCGGATAGGACATGTATCCTGCGATGTAGAGTTCCTGTGCGAGCTCAAGCGTGCGTTTCGGCGGATAGCCAAAGCATCGGTAGGCCTCGGTCTGCAGCGTCGTCAGATCGAACGGATACGGCGGCGGGACTTTCTTCTCTGTCGTCGAGATATCATCGACCTTTGCCGGATGGCCTTTGGTGGTCTTCATGACCTTGTCGGCATCCTTCTTGTCCCAGAACTTGTCAGTCTGGTGTTGCGCCTCTAGCTTCTTTCTTCCCTTCTGGTATTTCATGGAGACCTCCCAGTAGGGTTTCGGGATGAACTTGCCGATCTCTTTTTCTTTGTCGACGATGATCTTTAAAGCTGGACCCTGGACGCGTCCTGCAGAGAGGGTTTTATAGCGGCCTGTTGAATTTTTGATAGAGAGCGTTAGCGCTCGGGAGAGATTGATACCGTAGATCCAGTCGAGGAAATGCCGTGTCTCGCCTGCATGCGCCTGGCCCCAGTCAAGATGCTTGCTTGCCTTGTCGAACGATTCGATGAGCTCATCCTTTGTCAGTGTCGAATACTTCATTCGCTTTGCATCTTTTTGCTTGCAGGCATACTTGACGACATTGAGCCCTATGACCTCTCCTTCGATATCATAATCTGTCGCGACGGTGAACGATGATGCGCCCTTTGCAAGCTTCTTGATCTGGTTGAGATATTTCTTCGTGTATTCCGAACCTTTCTTCTCATAGCTTGGGATCCACTCGATGTCATAGACAGGATATGTCCATCCTTTCTTCTTGTTCTTCTGCTCAAGCGTGTAGAGATGACCCACTGCACAGGTTACCACGACTTCCTTCCCCTTATGCTGGAGCTCGTAGTAGGGAACCCCTTCGACAGAATACTTTTTTGGTTTAGAATCAGCGAGGGCCTGGGCAATCTTTTGTGCCGCTGACGGCTTCTCAGTGATGATCAGTTCGTAACTCATTGACATGCATTAAACGCGAACTGTTTAAATATTTTTGGTAAGGGATTTTGGAAGGTTTCCATCAAAGAATACAGCGAACAACACAAGCAGGGCATGATTCAGCGATGGCATCAGGTTGAACTATTTCCGACGACAACATGGAAAGCGTCGCGGAGGGTTGGCTTCTTCGGAGACGCAGTTTCTTAGAAAAAACGGTTCGAATAGTTCAAAGCCATAAGAGAGTCATGCACAAAAGAATGGAGGGAGGATAACGAAGGGCAGTGTATGGTGGGGATGAAAAATCAGAAGAGAAAAAAGTTGTTACTAGTTCAAAGCCGCGAGAAAGTCATGCATAGAGGATGCACACCGAACATTTCCAAAACACTCATAAATACATCCGTTCTCCAAACCCGTATGAAGAGAATATCATTCATCCTCTCAACGTCGATCATCATCGTGGTCGCACTGTTCATCCTCGAACAGTTCTTTCAGGTTTCCTACATCTACAAGGTTCTTGCAAAAGTCCTTGTCTTCATCATCTTTCCGATCTACTATGCGAAGACGAGAAAGAAAGATATCGACTACCTGCCAAGCAGACACACAGAAGGCCTGAAAACAGCGGCCTTCGCAAGCATCCTCGTCTTCACAGTCGTCCTTGGTGCATACTTTATCCTGCAGCAGTACATCGATTTCAGCACGATAGAGCAGGAACTTGCAAAGATCGGAGTCACACCCCTCAACTATGTCTTCATCGCGGTCTACATAACGTTCGGCAACTCGTTCATAGAGGAATTCTTCTTCCGCGGCCACCTGTTCATGAACCTGAAGAAAGAGAACAAGAGGACAGCTTACATCGCATCATCCCTTCTCTTCGCCGTCTACCATATTGGTATCTTCCTGACCTGGTTCTCGGCAGGGATATCAGCTGTCGCGCTTGTAGGACTTTTCTTCGGCGGCATGATCTTCAATTATCTCAATGAGAAATCAGGAACGATAACGAACTCATGGATCGTCCACATCGCAGCAGATGCAGCCATCGTCATGGTCGGGTTCATGCTGTTCGGGTTCATCTAAACAATCGCAAGATAGACCGCAACGCATATTAACCAGCACTCTCAAAACCACCTTATGGAATTCAATCCCGACGGCAGCCTCAAGCTCGGTGCGCATCTGCAAAAAAAAGATCCCAAGAAAAAACTTGCGACTGAACGCTGCATCCACGTCAGAAAGGATATCGTCTACGAGCGGGCGCCGAAAAAATGCAGGCTCCAGATAACCTTCTCAAAGCTCATGCAGCCCTCGCTAGAGTCGACCTTTGAAGAGACCCCTATCGAGATCAGACAGATCGATGAGAAAGAGTTCCAGATAGACATCGGATCATCGTTCAAGCGCTGCCAGGAATGCAACGCGTTTGTCAAACGGCTCAGCGAAAAAGCGCACGGCAATATCATAGAAGACAAAGGGACGTGCACATTCAAAGGACGGACACAGACCTTCAGTTACGAAGATCACTTCGAGTGAAACACTTATATAGACAAAGAACACAACAATCCTATGCTCTGGTCGATCGAAAAGGATTACTACATCGATATCATCAGCACCAAACGTGATGGGTCCGTATACAAAACAATTGAGCCCTACAAAGGAGGAGACGATCTGTCTTTCTTTGATACTCTTATATGTTCCGACGACCGGAAGATTGAACTTTATCCTTATAGTGTTGAGCATTTCTCACGACCATATCAGGATCGAAACAGCATCATCAGGGATCTTCAGTCAGGTATCCGGGATGAAGAGCTTGTTGCTTACCTAGGATTCAGATTAAAAGGGAATCGTGTCATGCGCTACTTCTTTGAGAACGACTGGCCATCGGGATTCATGAGTCCGAGTATCAGATCACCATCATGGCCGTTGAACAGAGCACCCATCGAGATGACACTCCTCTCAGGGTTTGCAGAGATCAAAGAACACAGCCCAAAAGCTGCAGAAAGCCTTGATCAGTGCATCGCGCACCTTGCAAAGCCCGGTCCAAGATATGGCAAAGAAAACAATGGAGTCATCTTTAACCTTAGAAATCAGTGATAAGACAACCGTATCCTGTACAAGAAGAAAATCTTTTTAAAAAGCCCTGCATTCCATTCCTCTCATGGCACAGGACGTAAAAGGAAACCCATCCATTCTTGAGAGAAAGAAGAAGATCCTCATCACCAGCGCATTGCCGTATGTCAACAATGTACCCCATCTCGGCAATCTCATCGGATGCGTCCTCTCTGCAGACGTCTTCGCACGGTTCTGCAAGTCCTATGGCTGCGATACGATCTATGTCTGCGGTACCGACGAGCACGGCACCACCACAGAGCAGAAGGCAATCGAAGACGGCGTCACGCCAAAAGAGGTCTGCGACAAGTACTACGCAATCCATAAGGACATCTATGAATGGTTCCAGTGCGATTTCGACTGTTTCGGACGTACATCTTCACAAACAAACCATGAGGTTGCAAAAGACATCTTCACCAAGCTCGATGCGAACGGCTACGTCATCGAACAG